>NZ_JAUBOY010000005.1:0-197183 GCF_036700465.1 Microcoleus sp. T3_A4
TTTTGAAAAGAGCTTTTACTGACGGAAAATATCGCTGCTGTTTTTCTGATCGACAGCTTCTGATCTTGATGAGCTGCCAGGGTAAGCGCACGTTAAATAGTAGCTCAGGATACAGATTAATAAGCCAGATCCTGAAATTAAAGGTGCAATGCTAAAGGTTTGTGAGATTTCCCCGCTTGGAGGCTGACACAAGGTGACACTGGAGGATGTTCCCACATCTTGGTTCCCGTTATGTCTCAAGGATTTGCGCCCGCTGTTGAACTGACCACACCTCGTGCGGTTCCCTTAGAAATATCAGCCTTAAGCCAAGGCTTAGTAGATTGTTTCAAATCAGTCGCAGATCCCGCCCGTCGAACGGGGACAATGGCATCATTTATCCGATATTCTCATCATTGCGATTCTCTCCACAATTGCAGGCGGACAAGGCTGGGAAGCGATGGAACTCTATGGCAGCGGCAAACAAGCTTGGCTTTGGACCTTCTTGGCACTACCCAATGGCATCCCCAGCCCAGATACCTTTCGGCGGGTGATGGAACGTCTTCACCCCAAACAGATGGAAGCCACGTTCGAGAACTGGGTTCGCACCTTAGTCACGGACCTCGGCGTTCAAGTCATTGCCATTGATGGCAAGCAACTGAGGGGTTCCTATGATCGCCACAATCGAAAAAAGTGCTTATATTTGGTCAGTGCCTGGGCCGCAGACCATCGCTTGGTCTTAGGTCAAACGAAAGTCCGGCATAAATCCAATGAAATCACGGCTATTCCCGCCTTGCTCGAACTGCTGGATATTACAGGCTGCATTGTCACCCTGGATGCCATGGGCACTCAAAAAACGATTGCAGCGCAGATTCAAGGGGCAAACGCCGACTACATCCTCTGTTTAAAAAAGAATCATCCGACCCTCTTCCAGCAAGTTCAGACCTGGTTTGAGACGGCCCAGATTGAGAACACCTTACCCAAAAGTGCAGACTACACGGTGGAATCCGGCCATCACCGCATCGAAAAGCGGCAGGTGTGGACCATTCCCCTGAACGCCTTTGCCTCAGTGCATGAAGCCGATGGCTGGGTAGGATTGCGGACCATTGTCATCGTTGAACGAACCCGTCAGTTGTGGCATAAAACCACCCATGAGATCCAGTTTTACCTCACGAGTCTGGACGCCGATAACCCGCGCATTGGCGGTGCCATTCGACAGCACTGGGGCATTGAGAACTCCCAACATTGGGTTCTCGATGTCACCTTTGGTGAAGATGCCTGTCGGGTGCGGTCGATGCACGGTCCCCAGAACCTGGCGGTTTTACGACGGTTCGCCCTCAATGCCCTCAATCGAGAATCCACAGGCAAAAAACGCAGTTTAGTCCAGAAAACGAGACTGGCTGCGATGAGCGATGACTATATGGTGAAGGTATTAGTCGCAGCACTCCCTGAACTCTCTCAAAGTAGCAGTCCTACAACCTAGATGGCAACTGCGTTTGAGGTGCGCTTACCCTGGATGAGCTGCTACTATTTTTGTTCGCAAATCTACTGAATATGCTTTCATTGGTGTATTATTTTTAGTTGATTCTATTGTACCTCATAACATCCGGAAGTGCTGTAACTGCTAAACACACCCCCTGTGAAGACATTTGTACTATAGATCGACTTTGGCTTAAATATAGCAATGGTCGCTTTGGGTTGAGTGTACAAAGGCGAATTCTGTTAGGAATACGAGAGGATGCACTATTTATTCTGCTTCGTCTACAAGGAAATTACTATGAAGAGATGAAGAAAGAAATGGAATTAGAAAGTAACTTTAATAAACTCATAGGATGGTTCGCTCCTTACGATGACGGCAGTAGTGGTCTAAAAAGTAGTTATAACATCTTACTTTTTCAATCCAGGCTCCATATGGACATCTTCCCACAGCGAACCCGGCAGGAGGATATCCTGGGTTAAGGGAAAATAAAATCAATAATCTTATTGTACTAAATTTATTAAAGCGTTTGTCAGATTGCGGTATTGCTGTGTAGTCAAAATCCTGGTCACATAAACTTATTGACACACTTGTAGAAAACAGGAGATTGAATTATGATCGCCCTTTCACTCCTAAAAGCTAGCACCTTCTCACCCTCACTTTTCTACAACCTTCTCCTATCGCCTGCTTTAAAAGTTTTTGAAGTACGTGAAGCGAAGCTATCCCGTAGGGACTCGCCTTCCCACTCAAATCGCTTCCACTCCATCATACTTTCAAAGATTCTCGCTGCTGCTCCCTAGTAGCACTCCATAAGCAGTATGAGGTCTAACATCAGGCGGTTGAAGCCCCAAAACAATTGATTTGGCCGGAATTCCCGCTGCAACTAGCTCCTCAGCAATCAGGCGATCGGTATTATTTGCTTGAATCCACACCTGACCGTCAATAATATCAATATAAATCACGAAATGGTAAATACGCTGCTCATTCAACCAACCTATATTTATTAACATATAACGGTCATTTCCCAAATCAAAAATTATTTAATTTTGAGTCCCACTGTCACAAACGGGAATCTCAGCGTATTCAGTCAGAAGCTGATTAACAAATTTGCGATAATTATTTAAGGTACCCATTGTACTATTTACTCTATTTTTTGGTTGAAAACCACCAATCTAGGCGGTTATTATCTAGCAATATCTGAGAGATTTTTCTCCTTCAAAAAGCTCTGTAAAAGCATTTAGTGGCATAGCAAGATACAGTTGTCTTTCGGATTCCGTCCGTTTTAAGATGTCATAGTAAAGAGTATATTGACCCAAAGCTTGCTCTAAATCTGCAATTCTCGACTCTCTGATAAAACTTTTAACTTCAACGGCTATCTTGCGCTCGTTGTTCTCAGCAGCTAATAGCTGTTCGGCACCAATATCGATAGGTTTCTCTTCGCCCAAGCCAAGGGATACGGATCATGGGTAATTGTCCAGCCAGCCTTAATGAGAGCCTGTTTGACAACTTGATGATAAATGCCTCTTGCTGGCACGATCACTCTCTTTTGTGATCGAGGTTGACACTGACTATTATAATGTCAGGACTTACGCATGAACGCTATATGTAGGGTTTGGCTTAAGAGAGAAGGCTAAGCCTTTCGGACTGGATACAGCTTTAAAACCCACGCTCATCAACCCCAGGAAATTGAAATATAAAAGCCCAAACTAGACCAAGGTCATCTTAAGAGTGGGGGTTTGTAGTTCCCGACTTAAATAGTCTGATAACAGTCCAAGTTTATCGTTGATAGATAGTCAAATTCATCTGATTGGCGAGGTATTTTAACCTCAGCCAGACTAGAATAGCGCACCCAATATGATTTCTTTGAATCCGGGCTTTTCTACACTGGCACTTGTCAACTCCAGTCAGTTGTTTCAGTTCTCTGTGAAACTCCTCAATTTTCCATCGATTGGCGCATAAATCTTTAACGTCATCCGTAGAAAACTGAGACATATCGTTGGTAGCAACATATTCCGTGTCACCGTTTGAGGCAACTACCCGAAATAATTTCACTTTTTTAAGCTTGGCAAATCCTTTAATTTTTACAATTTTACCTGACTCATTTTCAGCATTACTCCACGTTAAATCTTCAATTCGTTTGTACTTTTCTACCCCTCCTGTATCATCAACTAATCGATTTCTTTTAAGCGGACAGTAGTAAAACTTACCCAAGCTATCAATCAACAGCATTAAATCTTTTGTAGCATACCAACTATCCATGGCTGACGCTCCCAAAAGGCAATTGCTTGTGATAGACTATACCTTTGAGCATATCTTCTACATGGTCTAGTTTAGTCTTTCCGTCTCCATCAGGGTCATAAATGCGGTAATCCACTATCCAAAAAAGCCCTTTTTTGGGATTGACATAGATGCAAGTAACTAGACCAATCCCCCGAATTACCCGTTTTTCGTTTCCACTATATTGTCGGCGAGTCAGCTCGATTTTAGTGGCAAATCTTTTATCAATAACTGTGTCGTCAAATAAAAGATAACCTCCTTCATCAGTTTGGATAATCAGCTTAACTTGCTTCCAAAGCATCCGGGAAGTAATTTTTTCAGTTTTTAATAATAAATTAATAGTATCGTGGCTGCACCGCTTGAGATGGTCAGCCAGATTGGTCACCGTATAATTAATTTGACTGCGAGCGTAAATATTGACAGTAGTCAAGCGTAGTAAATTTCATACGCAATAGATTTTTTTGCTCGTCTGCTATTTTACAGCCAAGCTTTTCTCTTAAGTCCCCTCCATCCAGAAAAAAATCTTATAAAAAAAATAAAAAATATAAAATCTAGCAATAGTTCAAGCGATTTTCTAGCCCGGGGTAGCGTCAGGAATCGCTCTAGTTAGTCTGGGAAGAGGGTACGCTATATATAGCGTTCGTGCGTAAGTCCTGAATGTGCAGAAGTCTCAACCATTATGCGAGAAATTCAATCTGAAACAACACGATCGCCCGTTAGCGAAGCCCTCGAAGAGGATCGCCCCACCCAAATAGTCCTGAACCCACATCGAGGCCAGAAACCGGGTTTCTTCCTATATCTCTAGCCCAGAATCTGCGATTTTTCAGAGAACCCCGTTTCTTCGCGTAACTCCTACCAAATCAAAATATGGCAATACACTAAATATAATTAAAATTTGTTAAGATTAACTCGACCTCAGCGCCGGCATCCCATCCGCCGCTAAACCTGCCCTTCCCCAGTCCCCACAACAATGCTGCGACTCGAACACATCAGTAAAATTTACCCCACAGGCGTCGTACTCAAAGATGTCACCTGGGAAGTCAAGCCAGGCGATCGCATCGGCTTAGTAGGCGTCAACGGTGCCGGCAAATCCACCCAACTCAAAATCATCGCCGGCGAAATCGAACCCACCGCAGGCGAAGTCATTCGCCCCGCCAGCCTCCACATCGCCTACCTCTCCCAAGAATTTGAAGTAGATCCGACTCGCACCGTCAGAGAAGAATTTTGGCGCGCCTTCAGCGAAGCCAACGAAGTCCACGAAACCCTGATGCAAGTGCATCGAGACTTGGAAGCCTCCACCCCAGAAAATCTCGACGAACTGATCCACAAAATGGATCGGCTGCAACGGCAATTTGAAGGCTTAAACGGCTACGGTTTAGAAGCCCAAATCGAGAAAATTCTGCCCGAAATCGGATTTGAACCCGAAGACGGCGATCGATTAGTCAGCGCCTTCAGCGGTGGCTGGCAAATGCGGATGAGTTTAGGCAAAATTCTCCTGCAAAAACCCGACATCCTGCTGCTAGACGAACCTACTAACCACCTCGACTTAGAAACCATCGAATGGCTGGAAGTTTACCTGAAAGGGCTAATAACCCCGATGGTAATCGTATCCCATGACCGGGAATTTCTTGATCGGCTCTGCACGCAAATCGTCGAAACCGAACGCGGTGTTTCCAGCACCTACCTCGGCAACTACTCCTCCTACCTGCTGCAAAAAGCAGAAGCCAGAGAAGCCCAACTCAGCGCCTACGAAAGCCAGCAAAAAGAACTCGAAAAACAGCAAGCATTCGTTGAAAAATTCCGCGCCAGCGCCACTCGCAGCACCCAAGCCAAAAGCCGCGAGAAACAGTTAGACAAAATCGAACGCATCGAAGCCCCCACCGGCGGATTAAAAACTTTGCATTTCCGCTTTCCCCCCGCACCCCGCAGCGGTCGCGAAGTAGCAATAATTGAAGATTTGGTACACACCTACGGCGAAAAAATCCTATTTTTGGGAGCCGACTTATTAATTGAAAGGGGCGATCGCATTGCCTTTCTCGGCCCCAACGGCGCGGGCAAATCCACCCTGCTGCGGATGATTATGGGCTTGGAAAAGCCGACTGAAGGTACGGTCAAATTGGGAGGTCACAACGTCATCCCCGGTTACTTTGAACAGAATCAGGCAGAGGCCTTAGATTTGAATAAAACCGTGATGCAAACCATTCACGACGAAGTTCCCGACTGGAAAAATGAAGAAGTTCGGACTTTGTTGGGCCGTTTCTTATTTACGGGCGAGACAGTATTCAAACAGGTTGGCGCTTTAAGCGGCGGCGAAAAAGCCCGCCTAGCTTTGGCAAAAATGCTGTTGACTCCCGTGAATTTGCTGATTTTGGACGAACCGACAAATCACCTCGACATTCCGGCGAAAGAGATGATGGAAGAGGCGATTCAGAATTATGACGGTACCGTAATTATCGTTTCGCACGATCGCTATTTCATCTCCCAAGTCGCTAACAAAATAGTCGAGATTCGAGACGGAGAGTTTCGCCCTTATTTGGGAGATTACCACTACTATCTCGATAAAATAGCTGAAGAAAAAGAGCTAGCCAAGTTAGCCAAACTTGAAGCAGAAAAAGCAGCTAAAAAAGCAGAAAAAGAAGCCAAGAAAAAAGCTGCGGCTAAGCAAAAATAAACTTGCGTCCCTCGCAGATAAACCTTAAATCCGCGTTTATCTGCGTGCATCTGCGGTGAAACAAGAATCTGATTCTTAACTAGGGCTTGCTGAACAGGGTAAGAGCATCTCAATCAGTCTTGACAAAAGGATTTGAGAAGAAGCATGATGTATTCATCATTCATTGCAGCCCGTTTCCTTTTCTGTCGCAAGCTACGCTTGAGAGTGGTTTCTTGATTGACAGCATTCAGGGACATCCGTCTGATCACAGTCCAGTTCCGAGGGCTATTCAACGACCGAATGCGACATAGATCTTCATTGAAAGTGACATCTAAAACCCCATGTTCTTGATTTTCAATACTCCAATGTTGGCGAATAGCGCGACCATTCCGCTTTAGCATCTACGGGTAAAGAACCTGATTGACTGACAAAAGTTTAATTAGCCCAAACTACAGTGGTAGCTTGAAACTCAATTCGGTAAGTTCTTTGCTGATGTTGTAAACGAGAAGCCTTGACTGGTTCGGGGTCAATATTAGTAGAAAAAGAGATAACAGAAATTAAATTCCAGCCCTTGTTCAGAGCTTGTTTGACCCAACTCCAGCCAATTTTCAAGTAGCTAGCACCCCGATACCAATGTGGCTCTACACAGCGACGCTGACCTAAAATGACAACTTCAACACCTTGAGCAGTCAAGAACAAAGTAGTCATCGCTAACACCAAGCACAGTCGAGAAAGAGCTGGAGCGGAACGGAGTTTAGAGTCTTCGAGATTGAATCCAGAGGATTTATCATCCAGAAAATTTTCCTCAATGGTAAAGCGTTGGCCATATTCCCGAAAAGTTTGGAGATTAGTAGGTTCAGTACTAATAATGTACCAGTGTTCACCATTCGTAGATTCCCACGCAATTGCTAGATGGACATCTGTGAGCGAGTTACATTTGTGAATTTGAACGTTGTGGATCAGTTTTGCCTCGCCGATGGCTACCGGAAATTGACTCACTCGCTGCCACCCCTGCCGTGGATGACGCAGCCAAAAATTGCCTTTAATCCGGATTCGACAGTGCCAGCCTAATTTTCTGACATAACGGACTAATTCGGCATTGGCAAACCCCCTGTCAGCCAAGAGAATGACTTTGACATCGACTGGTAGGAGCCTAGAGACACGCTTGAGGAGGTCCTGATAAGTATCGATTTTGACACTACTACTTTTGTGTTTGAGTACTCGCCAGCCCACCGGAATCGCTCTGCCCAAATGTACAACACAGATCCGAATTATGCAATATTTATCCCATAACATACTGGTATCAAAACTCAGATAAATTTCTGAGTCTTTCCAGTTGGCAAAGGAGGCCTTCACTACAGGACTATAAAGTTTTGCTGGGTTGATGCGAGGATTATTTACCCATCGAGACAATCTTCGTTGTGTGCTTTGGGCTATTTGTGCTTTGGTGCAAACATGGTCGAGCCATTTGGTTAGATTTACCTTGCCTTCTACAATCAAACCAACCATCATCCAACACATCACTCCTAGATGTCTTAAATCTGACCACTGACTGTATTGACCTGCGAATTTCATTAGTTTATGATGAAGATGAGAGGGGCGATCGATCATTTCGATTCATACTGGTTTTTTGGTTAAAAACAGTTTATCCCTCTTTTTCTCTTTAATCCAGTCTGGGTCAGCTTTTATCCCGATCTTGACTGACTTTTGTCAGTCAACCAGGCTTTTACACTCTTGGGCACATCCATACTCGCTATCAAATAAAGCGATTGGTCGATGTTGAAGCTTTTGACACACTTGTGCCAATTGTTCAGCACCTTTAGCGATCGGATTTTCCCAACTCGTAATACCATTTTTTTAAAGATGTGATAGACTTGTGTTAAAAGTAAAGGAGACAATTACAATGTCTGGTCGTCCTCATATAAAGATTACCGAATCTGTAGAAAATTTACGAGAAATCCTCAAACAGCAAAAAAGAATCCTAGCTTATAACAAAGTTCAAATGCTTTATTTATTTCAGTCAAAACAAGTAAAAACTGTGCGGGAAGTATCCGCACTTTTAGGTAAAAGTGAGGCAACAATTCATCGCTGGCTCTCTCAATATAAAGAGGGCGGTCTGGAAAATTTGTTAAAAACTCGGCAGGTTTTTGGCCGCCCAAAAAAGTTTTCAGTTGAAATAGCAGCGACCTTGCAACAAGAGTTGAGAGACCCCGAAGGATTTCGGAGTTACCAAGAAGTTCATCTCTGGCTCTGGTTGATTAAAGGAATAGCCAGTAGTTACCAGGCTGTATATTCTTTAGTTAGGGGTGAATTAAAAAGTAAATTAAAAATTCCCAGACCTCGCAGTATTTCTCAGAAATCTACGGCAATTAATTAATTTAAAAATAACTTACATCAACAGATAAAAGCTTTACTAGACAAAGCTTTACCTCAAGTAAACAAATATAAAAAAGTCAATTATTGGTGAGCGTGATGAAACTCGTTTAGGGCTGCATACAATTCGTCGGCGTAAGCTGACGCTTTCAGGCGTAAAGCCAATCGGAAAGCATCAATGGAAGTTTGAGTGCTTTTGGCTGTATGGAGCCGTATTGATCGCTAATGGAAAAAGTTTTTTTTGGGAGTTTTCGCATTTAGACAAAGTTTGTTTTGAAGCATATTTACAACTTTTGTCAAGACAATATCCTGCGGAATGACACATCATTCAAGTTGATAACGCACCCGCTCATAATTTAGGCTCATCTGAATTACCAGACAATGTTATTTTACTATTTCAGCCTCCGGCTTGTCCCGAAGTAAATCCCACAGAAAGAGTGTGGGAATATCTCAAAGATTCTTTAGCGAAAGTCGGTGTTTAGTAATCTTGACGAACTCCGCACAAAAGTCCAGGAAATTTTGGCATCTTTCACCGATCGCGTCATTGGTTTTCTCACCGGATGGTCTTGGATTTTACATTCTTTATCTCTATCACATCTTTAAAAAAATGGTATAATACGTTCGTGTCTCAAAGGAAGTGCCCAACTGCCGATGCTCGAAGGTATCCACGCGAGCGTACTATATCCCTGACCGATACCGACAGGTATGCCGTAAGGCAAAGCGGTGGGTTGATGTTCGTAAGTACGCTCTTTGAGGGTAGGTGCATAGGGTCTCAACCATGCTGTATGATCGATCACCAATACTGGGCGTTCCACTTCTGACATCTGTTGGATGTATAGTTGCATCAATTTTTCTGGGTCTGGTCTACAATCTTGCATAGCTTCATAGACACTCGACCACTCACGCCGAAATAAAGGACTGAGAGCAAAATCTCCTAAACATGAGACGTGGCGCGTCGTCATTACGGCATCTGCCAGTTCAAAGGTGGCATCTTTAGCGTTGCCAAGGTATTCATAAGCAAGTTGACGAAATTCGTATAATTGTTCAAACTTCCTTGCAGGTAGATTTGAGATTTTTTGCTGAATTCTCAATCTTCTACCCTTACGCTGTCTGTTGAAACTATCGCAGACAGTTTTTTTCTCTTGTTGGCAGTCAAAGAGAACGTCAACGGTCGCTGGCATCTATCTTATGGTTGAACCTGATAGCTTGTCGCCAGCGACCGTTGCCGTTCTTGATAAAAGTTCGTCAGTCTCACAGCGAGCGCACTTTTTGACCTGCTGAGTCTAAACTCCAAAAGAAACCAATCGCACGACTTTTCCCATTCCCGGTATCGTGGCTAATTGGGCAAAAGTGGCTTCGGCTAACTCCAGAAATCGCACGGGGGCACGAGCATTTCCATTGACCAGAATATAGTTTGCCTGTTGTCTGAGATCCTGCGTGGCACGATTTTTGACAATTAATCGATCGCTCATACTGGTTGTGAATCGCCACCCAAAACCGATTCCCGCAAATTCTGCCAGTACGCAGCCGTAACGGGTTCCCCATCCGAGTCTAAACCCTCTTGCAGTAAACCTTCTAGTTTGGCTTGCGCCTGTTTTCGCTGGCGATCTTGCTGCACCAAATGTAGAAAATACTCTACCGCACTGGCATAAGCCCCTGCCTGAATTTGAGCCTCAATATAGGTTTGCAGCTCTTCTGGTATGGCAAGAATAACGTTCATCGTCTACACAGATTTAGGATATCTATCATTGTATCGATCGCCGATCGGGCAGCACCATAAAAATTAAAATTTGCAGCTTGAACATCGGTATAAAGTTAAACATCCGATCGCATTGTCCAAGAGTTTTTAGACATATTGAGTCAGGGATAGGGCGAGTGGTTTTCTGATAAGGGCGATCGCATAGGGGCCCAGAAACCGGGTTTTTTAGGATAATACTTCGTTGTATCCCGCAGATTCGGTAAAAAACCAGGTTTCTTTGTCGGAGTGCGTCAGTCGATAAGGGCGATCGCACTCCGTAACAAAGTAGATTTGACCTTGACAAATTCCTCGGTTTGTGATATGCACGAGTGGTGGAAATTTTTAAGGGCGATCGGGATTTGTACCAGATCAACCATACTTCCCAGAAGCTACAGCAGCAGCAGCCAGTCGCTCCATACCAGCTCGAACAATCACTGCTAAGTCACTCAGTGGCATACATTGGATTTTCTTAAGCAGCTCGTTGGTATCCAGAGGTTCCTGCACCGGCTTGCCTTCGAGGTGAGCCATGAGCTCTTCCATCGTAAAGCCTGCTCTTGTCGCAATCTGAGTCAAATTTTTCGTATCTGGAATTACCTGCCCCTTTTCCCAATACAAGACAGAAGCAGCAGAAACTCCCAACAGCTTGCCAAAAGCAGTCAGACTCATCGAGCCCCGCGCTAATTTAACAACCTCACTCAGTTTTTTCTTAGCTTCTGCGTCCACGGTATCAGCCACGAGATAACCACAATTCCTAGTTTACTTGTGTACCAACAAATTTACCTGTCTTGCTTGACAGGAGAAGATTTAACAGATATTCTTTTAATTAGATTTAATTTTTTAATTTTAATGAAAACGGATTTAGGAGAAATAGCAATGACCAAGAGACGGACTCAAAAAACTCACAAGCCCAGCCACACCCGTCAAAGCCTCACAGCCTCCGGTTGGCTAAAACCCCAGCGCTGGCAAATCTCCAAAATAGAAGCAGCCGAAGCCCTGAGAATGCCCGTAAAACACATAGTCAAAGTTTACCCCAAACAACATCAAGTAATAGTCGTTTACCTGAACAAGAAAGGACAAAAATGCAGTTCCTTTTTCAGCTACAGACTATTTGCCAGATGGGAACAAGAGGCGAACGCAGCAATTGCCAGTTGTCGAAACCAGCAAATCCTAGCACCCCTAGAAGTCATTGTACAATACGACCTCGAACATTTCAAATATCCAGTGGCAATCGCCGATGCAATTTGGGAAGCCCTACTCAACCAGATCTCCCGCGTAACAAGGGAACTGAGGCTGAGCAAACAATGCGCCTAGCCCCCCACCACTCCATCAATTAGTAGAAGCAGCCAACTCAGCCAAACGTTCCTGCTGATCCTGAGAAATGCAAGTTTGAATAATCCCCTCAATATCCCCTTCCAAAACACTATTGAGCGAGAAATTCTCCCCCAAACGGTGGTCCGTAGCCCGATTGTCCTTATAGTTGTAAGTGCGAATCTTCTCCGATCGCGAACCAGTACCAACCTGAGCCAAACGCCGCGACTTCACCTCATCCTGCTGCTCCCGCAACTTCATCTCATAGAGCTTAGCCCGCAAAATCTGCATCGCCCGCTCCTTATTCTGCAACTGACTGCGCTCCTCAGTACAGAAAATCCGAATTCCCGTCGGCTTGTGAAACAAATCCGCAGCAGTTTCCACCTTGTTCACATTTTGACCGCCAGCGCCGCCCGATCGAGCCGTACTCATCTCAATATCCTTCGGATCGATGTGAATCTCCACATCATCAACCTCCGGCATCACAGCCACCGTCGCCGTCGAAGTATGCACCCGGCCGCCAGCTTCAGTCACAGGCACTCGCTGCACCCGGTGTACCCCAGCCTCAAACTTCAGCTTGCTGTAAACGCTGTCGCCTGTAACTTCCAGAATCACTTCTTTAAACCCGCCCATTTCCGCCAGCGACTCGCTCACCAACTTCACCTGCCAGCCTTGAGTTTGAGCGTAACGGGAATACAGCCGCAGCAAATCTCCCGCCCAAATACTAGCCTCATCACCGCCAGTACCGGCCCGAATTTCCAGCATAATATTCTTGTCATCGTTCGGGTCGCGGGGGAGCAGCAAAACCTTCAAACGACTTTCCAAACTCTCCAGCTTCGCCTCAAGTTCCTGAACTTCCAGCGCAGCCATTTCTTGCATATCTCGATCGCCCGCGGCTTCCTTGAGAACCTGTCGGGCACCTACTAAATCTTCCTGAGTGGTTTTCCACAAAGCAAAAGTATCGACCACTTCCTCCAAGGACGATCGAGCTTTCGCTACCCGTTGAAACTCTTGATTGTCCCTAGCCACATCCGGGTCAGCCATGCGGCGAGTCAACTCATTAAAAGTTTGCTCTACCGACTTCAATTTATCCAGCAAATAAGATTCAGCCATTGTCAGTTGTCCTTTGTCAATCGATTTTAGATTTTAGATTTTAGATTTTAGATTTTAGATTTGAAGAACAGTTGGGATAGAATCTCGATAGAACTCAACTGCCTGCATAGCGAAGTCTTCGATCTAAACTCTCCCATCCGAGGGCGGATCGATTTTAGATTTTAGATTTTAGATTTTAGATTTTAGAACTCAAGAGCAGTTAGGATAGAATGTCGATCAAACTCTACGCGATCAAACTCTACTGCCTGCATAGCGAAGTCTTCAATCTAAAATCTAAAATCCGAGGGCGGTAAGTTGCCAGTAGAAAGAACTACTCTCAACAAACAGCGGACAAATGACAATCCGGCTACTTCTTCTTTTTGCCTTTACCAGCAGCCTTAGCAGCATCTGCTTTCGGATCTTCCATTTTCAGCGGTCCAGAGGAAGCATCTGCCTTCGGCATTTCTACCTCGGTCATGCCGTATTTCCGCATAAAGCGCTCCACACGACCTTCAGTATCAATAATCTTCTGAGTGCCAGTATAAAAAGGATGATTTCCCGACCAGACATCAACTTGAAGCTTTGGTCTAGTTGAGCCCACAGTCATCACAAGTTCCCCGTTGCAATAAACCTGAGATTCGGGATACCACTCAGGGTGAATGCCAT
Organism: Microcoleus sp. T3_A4; assembly: GCF_036700465.1. NCBI lineage: Bacteria > Bacillati > Cyanobacteriota > Cyanophyceae > Oscillatoriales > Microcoleaceae > Microcoleus > Microcoleus sp. T3_A4. The sequence goes on from NZ_JAUBOY010000005.1 coordinate 13,558, forward strand.
CTTTTGCCATTGTTTTTACTCTCTAGTTTTTGACTTTACAACCATTTTAGCTGCCGCAGGACTTGTACACCAACAACTGCACGAATTTTGCCTTATATCTGTTGGAACCAGGAATCAGGAATGGGAAATAAACTTCAAAAAAAGGCCAATAAAATCTGGATAGATAATTTTTGCCTTTTCCTTCTTCCTTCTTCCTTCTTCCTTCTTCCTTCTTCCCTCGATTACCGCTTCGAGTATTGAGGAGCTTTGCGAGCTTTCCGCAAACCGTACTTTTTCCGTTCTTTTGCCCGCGGGTCGCGAGTCAAATAGCCCTCAGTCTTCAGAGGCTTGCGGTTGTCCGGGTCTAATTGACAAAGTGCTCTAGCGACACCCAAGCGAATCGAGTCAGCCTGACCTGTTAAGCCACCGCCTTCGACTTTCACCAAAATGTCGTACTCATTTTCCAGACCCAAAGTTTCCAGAGGGGCCTTAGCCAGAGCCAAATAAGTAGGGTTGAATTGCAGGTACAAATCCCCCTCTTTACCATTGACTGTCAGTATGCCAGTGCCGGGAACCAAGCGCACCCGCGCTACGGAACACTTGCGGCGGCCGGTACCCCAGTACACAGCGCGACCGGATGTATCTGTTGCTTGCATTACTCATTTCCTCCCGGAATCGTGTGAACAATTAATTCTTCTGGTTTTTGAGCTTGGTGCGGGTGGTTGGGGCCAGCGTACACCTTCAGTTTAGTAAACAATTGTCTGCCAAGAGAAGTGTGAGGCAGCATTCCTCGTATCGCTTCTTCGACAATTCTTTCGGGCAAACGTGCTTGCAATTTGGCAAAAGTTTCTGTTTTCATGCCGCCCGGTCTTCCAGAATGGCGGCGGTAGATTTTCTGGGTGCGTTTTTTGCCAGTAACAGCGATTTTGTCAGCATTGATGACTATTACGAAGTCGCCGGTATCCATAGAAGGGGTGTAAGTCGGTTTGTGTTTCCCCCGGAGGTACATGGCAACTTCAGTTGCCAGACGGCCCAGCCGCTGGTCGGCGGCATCGACCACGTACCACTTGTGCTCTAGGGAGTCTTGAGTAGGGACGTAAGTTTTGTTCATTGTTTGTTGTTAGTTGTCTATTAACTGTTAACTGTTGTTAGTTGTCAGTTGTCAGTTGTCAGTTGTCAGTTTTTAATTGTTAGTTGTCCTTAGTTTTTTATTAGTAGTTACCTAATGACTAATGACTAATGACTAATGACTAATGACTAATGACTAATGACTAATGACTAATTTTGGCTGAGTGTCGTACCACACATCTGGGGGGAAGGGAAATTCTGAATAGCCAACCCGCAGCAGGCACAAACCTTGAGCGGGAGCGGCATATTTTACCATTTCTCGGCGTTCGTTGACCCAGATATCTGTGAAATTGTCGATCGGCCTTTCCCCGCGACCCACCTGCACCAGCAACCCCACCAGCAGCCGCATCATCCCGTACAGAAACCCGCTCGCCTGAACCTCAATATAGATAAGAGGCCCAGAACGCTGACACTCGGCCGCTTGCACGTCCACCCAGGAATGGGGGCGGGCAGATCCCGCGCGGTGGAAAGCAGCCAGGTGATGCCGCCCGATGAGCGGTGTCAAAGCTGTCTGAATCAAAGATTCATCCACAGGGGCGTGATAGCAGTGCCAAGCAAAAGGACGCACAAACAAATTAGGGGTCGGGTCTGTATAAAGGGTGTAGCGATAGCGCCGCCAACTGGCTGAGAACCGAGCGTGCCAGGTAGGTTCCACCTTTGCCGAAGCTCGAATTAAAATATCTTTTGCCAGTCGAGAGTTGAGAACGCTTGCCCAGCGGTGAGCCGGAATTGGGCCGTGGGCATCAAAATGCGCTACTTGAGCAGCGGCGTGAACTCCCGCATCGGTTCTCCCAGCAGCGTGCAGCGTTACCGGGCGTTCCAGAACAGTCGATATTGCTGTTTCAATTTCTTCTTGTACTGTACGCTGGTTCGGCTGTCGCTGCCAACCGTGAAAGTTAGTGCCGAGGTATTGGATTACTAGAGCAACGCGCTGTATCGATTGGGGATTTTCGATTGGGGATTTTGGATTGTCAGTCATAAATCACAAATCTCCAACCCAAAATTGAATTAAACCAGTTCAACGATCGCCATTTCGGAATTGTCTCCCTGACGGGGGACTGTTCGCACGACGCGGGTGTAGCCGCCGTTGCGCGATCCGTACCGTTCTTGTGCCGCCTCAAACAGGGCGTGTACTAACTGTTTATCGTAGATATAGCCCATAGCTTGGCGGCGAGCGGCCAATGAGCCATCTTTGGCCAGGGTAATCATCCTGTCCGCCTCTGAGCGTAGCGCTTTGGCGCGGGCTAGAGTGGTAGTGATTTTACCGTGGCGGATTAATTCGGTGGTCAGCGAGCGCAGTAGGGCGCGGCGCTGGTCAGCCGGTTTGCTGAGTTGGGGAACGCGACAGCGGTGACGCATAGCAGTTGGTAATTGGTAATTGGTAATTGGGTGCCGGGATAGTCCGCGAGTTTTGAGCGGTGATTTCTTTAACTTAAAAACTCACCTACTTAAAATTCAGAACTTTTTTACCCGTTACCCGTTGATTAACTTTTAGCTGATTTTTCCTGTGGCAAGGTAATGCCCAAGCGTTTTTGTAAAGCTTCAATCACTTCTTCGGCAGACTTCTGCCCGAAGTTCTTGATCTCGAGCAAGTCTTCTTGGGTATAATCCAATAAGTCTGCGACTGAGTTGATCTGAGCCCGCTTGAGACAGTTGTAAGCCCGGACGGACAACTGCAATTCTTCGATCGGAATTTGGCTAGTAGGATCGGCTTCACCTGGATACTCTGGTTTGAGAGAATCTTGGGTGATGTCTTTGAGAGGTGCAAATAAATCTACCAGGATGTTGGCAGATTGACTCAAAGCTTCTTGAGGAGTCACGCTGCCATCAGTCCAGATTTCCATAATCAGCCGGTCTTTTTCGACCGTACCGCCTACCCGAGCATCTTCAACGCTGTAGTTGACTCGGCGAATCGGCATAAATATGGCGTCAATTTGGAGAAAATCCAAAGCCGATCCATCATCCCGACTGCGGTCTACTGCTCTGTATCCGATGCCTTTTTCAATTCTGAATTCCATTTCCAGAACTGAACCTGGGGAGAGAGTTGCAATGTACTGGGATCGATCGATCAATTCCACCTCTGAGGGCAAATCGAATCGATCGGCCGTAACTGTTACAGGCCCCTCAATCCGCAACCTGCCGATTTGCGGCTGCTGAGAATGAGTTTTGAGGACCACCTCTTTCATGTTCAGGAGAATTTCTAGAACATCCTCACGTACCCCTTCGATCGTGGCAAACTCGTGATTGACGCCCGCGATTCGGACTGAAGTTACTGCCGTTCCTTCTAAGTTTGACAGCAGAACTCGCCTCAGCGCATTCCCAACAGTTGTTCCCTGACCGCGATCGAGCGGTTCCAGGACAAATTTTCCGTACTGACTGCGGTCTTTGTCAGTGTTAGACTCTATACATTCAATTTGAAACTGCGCCACGGAGTGACCTCCCTTTTCCACTTTGGATTTTTGATTTTGGATTTTAGATTGCAGAGCATACCCCTGAACGGATTTCGGATTTTGGATGGACGGGGCAACAGTTAGAACCATTAGTTTTTGACTTTAAGCAGTTAGCCATTATCCAAAATCTAAAATCTAAAATCTCAAATCGTTTTAGACTCTACGCCGCTTGGGAGGGCGACAGCCGTTGTGAGGAATTGGGGTAACATCTCTAATCAGGGTGATTTCCAGTCCCGCCCCTTGCAGCGCCCGGATTGCAGTTTCTCTACCTGCTCCAGGCCCGCTCACCATTACTTCTATTTGGCGCATTCCTTGGTCGTTGGCTCTGCGGGCAGCACTTTCTGCTGCTGTTTGAGCTGCAAAGGGAGTTCCCTTTTTAGCTCCTTTAAAACCGCTGGAACCTGCCGATGCCCAGGATATCACTTCGCCGTTGAGGTCGGTAATAGTTACTATCGTGTTGTTAAAGGTAGACTGGATGTAGCCTACCCCATTGGGTACATTCCGTTTCTGCTTTTTTGCACCAGATTTCTTGCCTGTTTGTTGTCGCGCCATATTAGTCTCTTTAACGTTTCTCTCAACTAATGTCCCGAAGCGCTAGGAGCCAGCAGCCCCCAGCGTATTTTTCCCAAAAAGATGTTACTTCTTGGAAGGTGCCTTTTTCTTGCCCGCAACTGTTCGGCGGACGCCACGACGGGTTCTGGCGTTGGTACGGGTTCGTTGTCCCCGCACCGGCAGACCCAAACGGTGACGCCGACCGCGATAAGTTCCGATGTCCATCAGGCGCTTGATGTTCATTGACTCCCAGCGCCGGAGGTCTCCTTCGATTTGGTATGTTGTTTCTACATGAGCCCGCAGAGCTGTCACGTCGGCCTCTGTTAAATCCTTGACGCGAGTGTCAGGATTTACGCCTGTTGCAGCGATAATTTTTTGGGCCCGCGACAAGCCTATTCCGTAAATGTATGTCAGACCTATTTCGACGCGCTTATCGCGTGGAAGGTCTACCCCGGCAATCCGTGCCACACTTTTTGTCTCCCTAGTTTTCCTGTTTGGCTACAATGTTCAATTAGGATGCACCTGCGTGCATTGCCCAATCTTGCTTTTTTCTAACCTTGGCGCTGTTTGTGTTTCGGGTTAGTGCATATCACCATCACTCGACCGCGACGGCGGATGACGCGACATTTCTCACAAATTTTTTTGACAGATGCTCGAACTTTCATCTTTCTTCCTGCCTGGAGAACCCCGCTCTAGCGGAGAACAGGCACGCTGGGACTGCCCGTAGAGCGGTGGGAGGAGAGGCTGGGCAAGGTGTAGGCCTCTCCTCGATTAAATTGTATAAAGTGCGGGTTGTTTCATGAAGGAGCCCGCTTGCACCCACTCCCATTGCTGGGTAAAGTTCGCCTGCGCCAAAGTGTTGGCGAGCGATACTTTTACGGTGTAACAATGACTTAACCCGGTACACCGGTGGGTTGTTGACGCCCTTCTCGGCAACACTACAAACGTAGCATTATAGCATAAATTTGAAGCTTTTTACCAAATTCTCTCTAATTAAACTTAGAATTAGTTTTTAGAAAGTTTTATCTAAGCCTATTTTTTCCGAAGGCGATAAGTAATCCTGCCTTTGGTCAAGTCATAGGGAGTCAATTCGACTTTGACGCGATCGCCAGGCAGAATTTTGATGTAGTTGCGGCGGATCTTGCCGGAAATGTGAGCCAGCACGTTAAACCCATTATCTAGGTCAACGCGAAACATCGCATTGGGCAGGGATTCCGTCACTGTCCCTTCCATTTCAATTAAATCTTGCTTAGACAATTTGGTATTTACCTCAACTCTACATTTGATTAACTAGGAGTGTCCCGGCGTTGGCCTCAAAACCTATTTACTGGTAGGAGTCAAACGGGAACGGGGGGCAATAATTAGGGCGACTCGATCAACTTAAAGACTCAATTAACCGCTCACTTTGGCTTTACTTGAGTAAAGTTCTGGCAATTAGTATCGAGTTCAATCCGGTCTCTAGCAACCCTCACAAAACCTGATAGCACAAAAAGCTCCTAGTTAACATATCTTAGCAAAAGCTTGTGAGTAACAAGCTGTCTTGAGAGGGTTCAAGAGTCGATCGAGAGAGCTTGCTGCAGTTCTGCGGTGATTAATTCCATGTCGCGATCGCCATCAACCGCAACTAACTGTTGGCGGGCGCTGTAAAACTCAATCAAAGGCTCAGTTTGCTCGCGATAAACTTGCAACCTGCGGCGGATCGTCTCCTCATTGTCATCGAGGCGGCCCCGCGACAGCAGGCGTGCCACCAAAATGTTGTCAGGCACCTCCAAATTGACAGCTCTGAGATCGCAGTCCTTACCAGACGTACTTCCCCCAGCACCCCTAACATCACAAAGGAGTTTGTCAAAAAACGCTGCCTGTGCCACAGTGCGCGGAAAGCCGTCCAGAATCCAACCAGCACTAGCATCTGGTTGATTCATGCGTTCTTGCACGATATCCATCAATAACTCGTCGGGAACCAACTCACCAGCATCCATGTAGGCTTTCGCCTTTAGACCCAGGGCAGTTTTGGCAACCACGCAGGCGCGCAGGATATCGCCCGTAGAAATGTGGGGTATTTTCCAGTGAGCGGCTAATATCTGAGCCTGAGTTCCTTTTCCCGCCCCTGGAGGCCCCATAAAAATCAATTTCATTGCGATTACTTCACCATTCCTTCATATCGCTGGGAGATGACGTAAGTTTGAATTTGCTTAGCAGTTTCGATCGCCACACCTACTAGAATCAGTAGGGAAGTTGCGCCAAAACCTCTAAAAGTTTGCACACCGATCGCGCTTTCTACAGCAGTTGGTACAATGGCCACCAGACCGAGAAATATCGCTCCCAAGAAAGTCAAACGGTTCAAAACCTTCTCCACATAATCACTCGTTTTCTGACCCGGACGAATTCCAGGAATGCTAGCGCCCATTTTCTTCAAGTTCTGAGACATATCTACGGGGTTGACAATCAACGAAGCGTAGAAATAGCTGAAGAACAGAATCAAAGTTAGATAAAACAGCGCGTAAGCCCAAGGGGCAGGGCCGTTCGGACTCAAAACATTAGCAACTTGAACCAAAAACGGGTTATTGAGAGACTGAGCGAGGAAAGAAGGCACAATCAAGACCGAAGATGCAAAAATAATCGGCATCACTCCACCTTGATTCAAGCGCAGGGGCAGATAACTCCGGCTCTCCCGATAAACTTTGCGGCCGACTTGGCGACGTGCCGAAATAATCGGAATGCGGCGAGTACCTTCCTGAACAAAAACAATCCCAACAATCGTTACCAAAAAGACCAGCAGCAGAACGACTACGCGGCCGACAACTTGCGTGTCCCCGCTTTGAGCCAATTCAAAAGTTTGTCCCAAAGAGCGGGGCAATACCGACACAATATTGATAAAAATCAGGAGCGACGCTCCGTTCCCGATACCTCGTTCCGTCACCACTTCCGATATCCACATCACAAACATTGAGCCGGCTGTCAGAGCCAAAGCAGTTTGTGCTATGAATAAAGGCGCTGGAGATTGAGCAAAAGGGCTGACCCAAATCGCAATGCCAATACTTTGCAGAATTGCCCAGCCCAATGAAACGTAGCGAGTAATTTGAGAAATTTTGCGTCGCCCTGCTTCTCCTTCATTTTTCTGCAAGTCTTCTAAGCTTGGCAGAGCCGCAGTTAGAAGTTGCACAATAATTGAAGCATTAATGTAGGGCAAAATCCCCAACGCGAAAATCCCCAACGCTGACAAGCCGCCTCCTGAAAACAAGTCCAGAAAGCCAATTAAAGGGCTATTTTGGACGTTTTGGGCAAAGGCGACTCGATCGATGCCGGGGACTGGCAAGTGGACACCCAGGCGTACTAAAATCAGTAAACCAACTGTTACGAGGATGCGGCCTCGCAAACCAGCAGCTTGAGCCATCTGCATGAACGTCTCTTGTGCAGTTGGCGCTTTCTCTCTACTAACGTCCATAGTTACGATTTTGGATTTTAGATTTGGGATTTTCGACTAAATCATTTTCTGATAGCAAGCTTGAGGATTTGAGATTTGGACAGACTCTCAAACCTCAAATCTTCACGCAACTAATTCGCAACTTCCGCCTGCAGCTTCAATTTTGGTGCGAGCACCTGCGGTAAAAGCCGAGGCGCGCACTTGCAAAGGTACATTCAGTTCGCCATCTCCTAAGATTTTCAGCGGCCCGTCGTCTGTGGTGACAATTTTTGCTTGGATCAGAGAGGTGAGAGTAACTTCGGTGTTTGCTGGCAGCGATGCTAATTTACTCACATTAATGGTAGTGTACTCTTTCCGGTTCACTAGAGGGAAGCTTTTCAACTTGGGGAGACGGCGGTAGAGAGGATTTTGACCTCCTTCAAAACCGGGTCTAGTGCCGCTACCGGCTCTAGATTTTTGACCGCGCATCCCTTTGCCGGAGCTCGCGCCTTGACCGGCAGAAATACCTCTGCCCAAGCGTCGGGGGCGCTTTTGGGAGCCTGCTTTGGGTCGGGCGTCTTGCAATCTCATAGTTTTAGTAATTGGTAATTGGTAGTTGGTATTTACAGAGGGGGTACGCAGTAGTTTTGAGTGCGTGAGTTTTAAGTTGCGGATTTTTTTATTTTCACCGCAAGCACTTAACACTCAAAACTTACAGTTTCCCATCCTCGCGTGCCCTAACCGTAGAGATTTTCTACTGGAATTCCGCGCTCTTGAGCAACTTCGGACAAGGTGCGGAGGGTGGAGAGGGCATTGACTGCGGCTCTGGCGTTGTTTAAGGGATTTCCAGAACCTAGCTGTTTGGCTAAGATGTTGCGGACTCCTGCTAGTTCGAGAACTGTTCGCACTGCTCCCCCTGCAATTACCCCGGTTCCGGGTGCGGCCGGCCGCATCATCACTTTAGCTCCGCCACCGTCACCGTTGATGGGGTGAGGGATGGAGTTAGATTTGGTGAGGGGGACTTCAATTAGGTGCTTTTTGCCGTCAGCGACGCCTTTTTTAACGGCACCGATTACGTCGCTCGCTTTTCCGACTCCTACTCCAACTTGACCGCGTTCGTTGCCAATAATGACTATGGCGCGGAAGCTGAGTTTTTTACCACCTTTGACTACTTTGGTAACGCGCCGAATCTGAACAACCCGTTCTTGCCATTCGGATTCTTTTTCGCGCCCTTTGTTGTTGCTGCTGCTTTTTTTCTTGTTGCGCTGTTCTTTTTGTTCTGCCATAGTTTTGTCCTGTGGGAATTAGTAATTGGTGAAAGGCGATCGGCAAGTGGTAATTGTTTGAGTAAAAAGTAAAAATAGAAGAAATCTGGATTTTGCCTTTTAACTTTCAACTTTTGACTTTTTACTTTTTAATTACTCATTACCCGCTACCCATTACCCCCTCTAGAAGTCTAACCCCGCTTCGCGAGCTGCTTCTGCGAGGGCTTTGACACGACCGTGATAGAGGTTGCCCCCCCGATCGAATACGACTTTGACTATGCCAGCGCTGGAACAGCGTTTGGCAATCAACTGACCGACTTGCACGCTCGCGGAGCAGTTGCCGCCAGAACTGAGAGTTGACTTCAATTCGGGATCGAGGGTTGACGCGGCGGCCAAAGTGTGCTGGGCGGTGTCGTCGATTACTTGAGCGTAGATGTGCTGCTCTGAGCGAAATACCGCTAGTCTGGGACGTTCGGAGGTGCCGAACACCTTGCGCCGAACGCGGCGGTGTCTGCGCTGGACTGATTCTTTGCGAGTAAGCTTCATTGTTACTTCTTACCTGTTTTGCCTGTTTTACCAGCTTTGCGCCGGACGACTTCGCCGCTGTAGCGAATGCCTTTGCCCTTGTAGACTTCGGGCGGACGCACCGCGCGGATGCGGGCTGCTGTATTGCCTACGAGTTCTTTGTCAATGCCGGAGACAATGACGTTGGTGTTGCCTTCAACTGCCATTGTGATGCCTTCTGGAGGGGGCATTTCAACGGGTTTGCTGTAACCGACGTTTAAAATCAGGTTCCGTCCTTGAACCTGTGCCCGATAACCTGTGCCGATAATTTCGAGACGCCGCTGAAAACCTTGAGATACACCTTCGACCATGTTGGCGACTAGGGTGCGGCACAAGCCGTGCAGTTGTCTGGCGACGCGAGATTCGTCTCGGCGGGTAACGAGTAAAGTCTCGCCTTCAATTCCCATGACGATTTCGGCTGGGATAACTCGGGAAAGTTCACCTTTAGGGCCTTTGACGGCTACTTTTTGACCGTCTAGGGTGACGGTGACTTTCGTGGGGATGCTAATCGGACGCTTGCCAATTCGCGACATAGTTTTTTTGTCCTTTGTTTTTAGTTATTAGTCCTTGATTATTAGTGCTTAGTTATTAGTCCTTAGTTATTGATTTTTGAGTCTCTTGCCAACGACCAGTGACTAATGACTAATGACTAATGACTACCAAACATAACAAAGCACTTCACCGCCCAAACCTTGGCGTCGAGCTTCTCTATCCGTCATAATGCCACTGGAGGTGGAAATAATGGCTATGCCAATTCCGCCTAATACTCTGGGCAATTCTTTACGGTTCGAGTAAACGCGCAGTCCTGGTTTGCTGACTCGCTTAAGTGCCGTGATAATGGGCTTGCGAGTTTTACCTTTGTACTTTAGAGAAAGCACTAAATGTCGCTTGATCCCTTCTGGTTCTGCTTCTTCAAATTCGCTGATAAAGCCTTCACTTTTGAGGACTTGGGCGATGCTGCGGGTCATTTTTGTAGCTGGAATTTGCGTTGTTTGGTGGCGCGCCATGCAAGAATTGCGAATGCGCGTCAACATATCTGCTATGGTATCGTTAGCTGCCATCTTTTGCTTCTTACTCTAGTGCTTAGTTGTCCCGGAACGGCATTCCCATTTCTTTAAGCAAGGCGCGTCCTTCTTCGTCGGTGTTTGCTGTGGTGATAATTGAAATGTCCATGCCTCGAATTTGATCGATGCGGTCATATTCTATTTCTGGAAAAATTAGCTGTTCTCTCAGACCCAAGCTGTAGTTGCCGCGCCCGTCGAAGCTTTTGGGGCTGATGCCGCGGAAGTCGCGAATTCGGGGGAGTGCGAGGTTGATCAGCCGATCGAGAAAATCGTACATCCGATCGCCGCGCAGCGTCACCATAACGCCGACGGGTACTCCTTTGCGGATTTTGAAGCCTGCGATCGCTTTTTTCGCCCGCGTTACCACTGGTTTTTGCCCGGTGATGATGCTAATTTCGTTGATCGACGAATCCAGTGCCTTAGCGTTTTGAGATGCTTCTCCCAAACCTCGGTTCACTGTGACTTTGACCAGTTTGGGCACCTGATGGATATTAGTATATTTAAACTGATCCATCAGTGTGGGAACGATTTTTCCTTGATAAAGAACTTTGAGTTTGTCCGGCATAGTTTTTGTGTTTCGTTAACTGTCCCTGGGCTTGGTCAGGGAATTATTAGTAGTCAGTTGTCCGTTGTCAGTTGTCCGTTGTCAGTTGTCCGTTGACTGTTGTCAGGAAAGCATTTGTCTAATGACTGATGACTGATGACTAATGACTGATGACTAATGACTAATTATCGAGGATTTCTCCAGTTTTTTTGAGCTGTCGCAGTTTCCGGCCATCTTCGCTAAATGTATAGCAAACGCGGCTAGCTATTTTTTCTTTTTCGGAATAGTGCATGACATTTGAGCTGTGAATGGGAGCCTCAAATGTGAGTATTTTCCCGGACTCTCCCTCTTGCTGGGGCTTGACGTGCTTTGTTCTGATGTTTACACCTTTAACAATTACTTTGCTGACTTTAGGATATGTCTTTAAGATTTCTCCGACTTTTCCTTTCTCTTTGCCAGTAATTATTTGCACGGTATCGCCTGCTTTGACGTGCATTCTGTAGCGCTGCGGCTCGCTAGTTGGTTTACCCTTTTTTCCGTACATTTTAAAGTACCTCCGGGGCTAAGGAAACGATTTTAGTAAAGTTTTTGTCGCGCAATTCGCGGGCGACGGGGCCGAAGACGCGAGTGCCTTTGGGGTTGCCGTCTACGTTGATAATAACGGCGGCGTTATCGTCAAAACGAATGCTCATGCCACTGTCGCGGCGCAAACCTTTGCGGGTTCTGACAATGACAGCCCGAACGACATCGGATTTTTTGACGGCCATATTGGGGATGGCGTCTTTGACGACGGCAATGATGACATCGCCGACTCCGCCGTAGCGACGGTTGCCGCCTCCCAATACGCGGATGCACATCAGTTTGCGGGCTCCGCTATTGTCGGCGACATTGAGGTATGTCTGGGGTTGAATCATGGTGATTGTTGACTGTTAACTGTTGACTGTTAACTGTTGACTGTTAACTGTTGACTGTTGACGGCTAATTGATTAATCAAGTACCGATCGGGCGAGCGCGAGATCGCAATTAACTGTTAGCCGTTTTTTGTCCCGAAAATCTCAGCAACCGTCCAACGTTTGGTTTTGCTCAGTGGGCGAGTTTCAGTGATGCGGACACGATCGCCCGATTTGCACTGATTTTCTTCGTCATGAGCTTTGTACCGCTTGGTGCGGACTACGATTTTGCCGTATTTGGTGTGGGAGGAGCGGTTTTCGATTGCTACCACGACGGTTTTATCCATTTTGTCGCTGACTACTACGCCAACTCGTTCTTTAATTGCCATAGCTACCTATTTTTGTTGTGCAATTGACTGTTTTTAGCTACTGTGCGATCGTCGGCTCGGCTGCTTCTGACTCTTGGCTGACTGCTGCGGTTGCAGCAGGCTGTGCTACCTGTTTAGATGCGGCTAATTTTTCTGCCACTTCTTTCTCAGCAACGATTTGGCGCTCGCGTTCAACTGTCATCAATTGAGCTAGCCGATGTTTGGCGTGCTTGAACAGGTGAGGCTTTTCCATGCGGCCGGTAGCTTGCTGGAGCCGCAATTCCATTAGTTGGCGCTTGACGGCTAAAATTTGCTCTGCTACGGCAGCATCGCTTAATTCTCTAGCTTCTTTAATCTTGGTCAAAGACATAATTGTGTGCTTTCTCGTTAGCGAGCGGTATGACAGAAGACAGAATTGTCTCGCTTGGCTGAAGGTCGAAGGAAAGAAAAGTTATGAAAGCCAGATTTTAAATTGCTGTAGCCGTTTAAAATGCTGATTAAGACAGACCTAATTCTACCTTCGCTCTTCGCTATGACTGGTCTTCTTCGCGAGTGATGAACTTGGTTTTAATTGGTAATTTGAAAGATGCCAAACGCATTGCTTCGCGGGCAGTTTCTTCACTTACGCCGCCAATTTCAAACATTACCCGGCCGGGTTTGACCACAGCAACCCAAAACTCAGGATTACCTTTACCGGAACCCATCCGGGTTTCTGCTGCGCGCTGGGTGACTGGTTTGTCGGGAAAAATGCGAATCCAGATTTTGCCGCCCCGGCGGATATAGCGGGTCATGGCGCGCCGTCCGGCTTCTATTTGGCGAGAAGTGATCCAGGCGGGTTCGACGGCTTGGAGCGCGAAGTCGCCAAAGCTAACTGTATTGCCGCGGGTGGCAATACCGCTCATTCGCCCGCGCTGTTGTTTGCGGAATTTGGTTCTTTTGGGGCTTAACATGGCGAAAGGGAGTTGGGTAATTGGTAATTGGTAATTGGTAATTGGTGATTGCTAATTGCTAATTGGTTTGGAACAACTGACAATTAACAAGTGACAACTAACAGTTAACAATTAGCTAGCCTTCGTTCGATCGATCTTCAAAGTTCTGGCGGCGGCGCTTTTGTTTGGTGCGGGGCACTGCTGCATTTGGTGCAGCCTCTTGTTCCTGTCCGGGAATAATTTCGCCTTTGAAAACCCAAACTTTAATGCCCAGAATACCGTAGATGGTTTGAGCAGTGCAGTAGGAGTAGTCGATGTCTGCCCGCAGCGTGTGCAAGGGGACTCTTCCTTCCCGTGTCCATTCGGTACGGGCAATTTCTGCACCGTTGAGGCGTCCACTGACTTGAATTTTGATGCCTTGGATGCCGACTTTTTGGGCGCGGGTGATTGCTTGGCGGACGACTCGGCGGAAGGATACGCGCCGTTCTAGTTGCTGAGCGATGTATTCCGCGATGAGTGTGGCATCGGCGTCTACTCGCTGGACTTCGACGACGTTGATGCGGATTTGGCGGTTGCTACCGAGTTGCTGCTGCAAACCGACGCGCAAGGTTTCGATGCCTGCTCCGCCGCGGCCTACGACAACGCCTGGTCTGGCGGTGAACACTTCTAGGTCGATTTGATCGGCTTTCCGCTCAATTCTGACCGAGGAAATCCCAGCATTGCTGAGGGTTTTACGAACGTACTTGCGAATTTTATAGTCTTCTTGCAAGAGTTCTGGATAGTTTTTAGGATCGGCAAACCAGCGAGAGCGGTGCTCTTGGGTAATGCCGAGGCGAAAACCAATTGGATGTATTTTTTGGCCCATAATAGTTGATGAGTTAATTGGTAATTGGTAATTGGTAATTGGTAATTGGTAATTGGTGATTACCCATTTTTTTCAACTTTAAGCTGTTTATTACCTCTTACGTTTTTCCCTGGTTTAGTTTTCTACGAGCGGAGCTACTACTACGGTAATGTGACAGGTTGGCTTGCGGATTTGGTAGGCGCGACCTTGAGCGCGGGGTCTAAAGCGTTTGAGGACTGGGCCTTGGTCTGCGTAAGCTTGAGACACTACTAGCTTGGATTTATCCAATCCTGCGTTGTGTTCGGCGTTGGCTACTGCCGATCGCAAAACTTTGACGATTGGTTCGCAGGCGCGGTAGGGCATGAATTCGAGTAAAATCAGCGCTTCTTGGTAGCTTTTGCCACGAATTTGGTCGAGGACTCGGCGCACTTTGAAGGGGGATGTCCGGATGTAACGGGCGATCGCCTTAATTTCGGATGTGGTATCTATAGCCATTTCGATTTCGGTAATTGGTAATTGGTAATTGGGCAAAAGGTAATTGGTAATTGGTAATTTTTTTTCCTACTACCTATTACCTGTCACCTAATTCGGCTATCTTTTCGCCTTTTTATCACCACTTTTCGCGTGACCTCTAAAGGTGCGAGTGGGGGAAAATTCTCCGAGTTTGTGACCTACCATTTGGTCGGTGAGGTAGACGGGTACGTGCTGTCTGCCGTTGTGAACGGCGATCGTGTGACCTACCATTTGGGGCAGGATTGTGGAAGATCGCGACCAAGTTTTAATTACTTGTTTTTGGCCGGCGGCGTTGAGTTTTTCGATTTTTGTCATCAGAGCATCTGCGACAAAAGGCCCTTTTTTTAGCGATCGAGACATGATTTTTTTAGTAATTCAGGAGTCATTAGTCAGAATTAAGCAGTCATTGGTCATCAGTCCTCAGTCATTAGTTAGCAGTTAATAACTAAGCACTGAAGACTGCTGACTGATAGACTAGCTTTGTCTGCCGCCCTTGCCGCGCTTGGAAGCTTTGCGGCGGCGCCGGACGATTAAAGCGTCGCTGCGCTTGTTTTTGCGTCGAGTTTTTGCACCCAATGCTGGTTTACCCCAAGGAGTGACAGGCCCCGGACGTCCGATGGGAGCTCTGCCTTCGCCACCGCCGTGCGGGTGGTCTACCGGGTTCATGACGCTACCGCGAACGGTCGGTCTGCGACCTTTCCAGCGGGTGCGACCTGCTTTGCCGAGGCTGATGTTTCTGGCGTCGGTGTTGCCGACTTGACCGATGGTGGCGTAGCAGTCGGCGCGGACTTTGCGCTGTTCACCGGATGGCAGTTTGAGGGTGACGTAGCTACCTTCTTTTGCCATTAGCTGAGCGCTGGAGCCGGCGGAGCGAACGATTTGTCCGCCTTTTCCAGGTACTAGCTCGACGTTGTGGATGCTGGTACCAAGGGGAATGTTTTTCAGGGGTAAGGCGTTACCGATTTCGATCGGCGCGTCTGGGCCTGAGACAATTACTGTACCGACGTTTAAGTTGAGCGGGTGCAGGATGTACCGTTTTTCGCCGTCTTTGTAGAACAGGAGGGCGATGCGTGCGTTGCGATTGGGGTCGTATTCGATCGCCTTGACGGTAGCGGGAATGCTGTGTTTGTCGCGGCGGAAGTCGATGTCTCTATACAGCCGTTTGTGACCGCCTCCCCGGTGGCGACAGGTGATGACGCCTCGGTTGTTGCGGCCTTGTTTGGTGTGCTTATTGCTGGTTAGAGACTTTTCTGGCTCTGATCTGGTAATTTCAGCAAAGTCCGAGACGGTTTGTTCTCGGGTGCTGGAGGTATAAGGTCGGTAAGAACGGATGCCCATAATCGATCTATTTTAGATTTTGGATTTTGGATTTTGGATTTGACGTTTATCGATTTTAGATTTTAGGTTGAAGATTGGCGATGTTTGGTTAACTTACGAGTTTTCTGGTTCTAGAATTTCCACCAGTTAACCGCAATTTAAAATCTAAAATCTAAAATCTAAAATCCAAAATCGTCTAGACTTCTGGGAATAGGAGTTTGCGGATCGAGTCTCCGTCGGTCAGAGTTACGGTTGCTCGCTTGTAACAAGGTTTAAAGCCGACGAATTTGCCAACTCGACGCTTTTTACGCGGCGGGTTTTGGGTGTTGACGCCGATGACTTTGACCTTAAATAGTTCTTCGATTGCAGCTTTGATTTGAGGCTTCGTCGCTTTGGGGGCTACGTCGAATGTGAATTGATTTAATTCCATCATTCGGGTAGCTTTCTCGGTGAGAATCGGACGCTGGATCAAATCTGCGTAGTCGCGGGGGTCGATTTTACTCACCGTAAATCTCCTGAATTTTAGCTATGGCTGTAGATGTGACGATAATTTTGTCAGCCGCGAGAACGTCGTAAACATTCAGGGATGTTGCCAAGATGACGTTTACTAATTCGATGTTGCGTCCGGATAAGTAGACGTTTGGTTGCGGTTCTGGCAAGATTAACAGAACTTTTGTATCGGGTTCGATGCCCCAGCGGGCGATCGCACTCAGCAATTCTTTGCTTTTCGGTCTCGGAAATTGCTCTGCAAATTCTTCAACCACAATGATGTCTTCGGTGCGACTTTGGAATGCTGTCCGCAAAGCGAGACGGCGTTCCTTTTTGTTCATTTTGACTTCAAAGTCTCTCGGTTTTGGCCCGAAGATGACACCGCCGCCCCGCCACAGCGGAGAACGGATAGAACCTGCTCTGGCTCGACCCGTGCCTTTTTGACGCCAAGGTTTGCGGCCACCGCCTCTGACTTCCGATCGAGTTTTGGTGCAAGCATTTCCTTGACGAGCGTTATTCAGTTGCCGCGTCAATGCTCTGTGAACGATGTGAGACGCATTTTCTTCTTTGGCTACGCGCAGTTCTAAAGTTGTTTCTCCAACTTCTTCACCTTGCCAATTTCGCACTACACAGTTAACCATATCTTTTGTCCTTTGTCTTTTGTTAGTTGTCTGTTGTTAGTTGTCTGTTGTCTGTTGTCTGTCGTCTGTTGTCTGTTCTCAGGTCTTAGTTTTCAGCTCTTAGTTTTCAGCTTTTAGTTCTTAGTTATTGCTTGCTACTAACGGCCAACCACTATCTACTGACTGCTGACTACTGACTACTTACTACTGACTAACGTCCTACTTTTTTCTCAGGTACAACATTGACTAAGGCGCCAGCTTTGCCGGGAACTGCTCCCTTAATTAGCAGCAAATTCTGCTCTTTATCCACCCGGACAATTGTTAGTTTGCGGACGGTGACTTGAACGTTGCCCATACGTCCTGCCATTCTTTTCCCAGGATAAACGCGACCGGGAGTAGTTCCAGGTCCGATCGATCCAGGCTCGCGGTGGTTCTTGGAACCGTGAGACATTGGGCCTCGTTTAAAGTTGTGGCGCTTTTGAAAACCTGCAAAACCTTTACCGATGCTGGTACCGATGACATCTACTATTTGTCCCGGTGTAAAAGTATCTGCTTTTAGTTGTTGACCTAATTCAAAGGAACTGGTGTCTTCCAATCGGTATTCCTGCAAGTGGCGCAATGGATTCGCCCCCGACTTGGCAAGGTGTCCTAGTTCTGGCTTGTTGAGAGCCTTTGGTTTGACTTCGTTGTATCCAACTTGAACGGCACCGTAGCCGTCAGTTTGTTTTGTTTTGATTTGAGTTACTGTACAAGGCCCTGCTTGTATGACGGTGACGGGGATGGCTCTCCCTTCGGCGTCAAACACTTGAGTCATGCCTAGTTTAGTGCCAAGAATGCCTACAGACACGGATTTTCTTCCTTTTATTTACGCAAGAGGTTTCGGATTGCGAAATTTACGTCAATCCGCTTGCTCTTGTGCAGAAACATTTATTTCAATGTTCCTGCAATTAACTGTTATCAACCAACAGCCTTCCTCGGTGTTTAAAATTTGAGTTTTAAATTTGGGAGCGAGCTTGTGGAAGTCTTGCAAGGGTTGAGATTCGCGGCTTTTTACCGGCTAGATCTCCGAGTTTTGTCTCGGTCTTGCTTGTTTGTGCCAGGACTTGAGCAGCAAACCACTCAGTATCCTTTACGGCGACAATTCACAATAGTACATGAAGTGTTTGCCGTTTGTCAAGGCCGGGATGAGAATTTTTAGGCTCAACTTTAAGATTTATAATATTTCCAGCTCGCAAGCAGCGATCGACCAAATTTTGATACAGCAGGAAACACAAATTTATGGGACTGATTACGACGGGATCTGATCTGATTCGGGATTTGGAAAAGTCGGGGTCGCTGGCCCTGTACGTTCCTTTAGAGGGCGGATTTGAGGGGCGCTACCTCCGCAGGCTGAGGGCTGCGGGCTACGGTGCGTACACGATTTCGGCGCGGGGCTTGGGTGATTTGGCGATGTATTTAACGGGGGTTCACGGCGTGCGACCGCCGCATTTGGGCAAGAAAACTACTGGCAACGAAGCGGCTGTGGGTTATACATACTACGTGCCGCCGATGTTGAAGACTCAATTAGACAATTTGCCACCTAAAGCAAAAGGACTGGTGCTGTGGATTATTGAAGGGCAGATTTTGTCGAGTCAGGAGATTGAGTATTTGACTGTTTTGCCGACGTTAGAACCGCGAGTTAAAATAGCAGTGGAGATGGGGGGCGATCGAGCTTTTAGCTGGAAGCCACTTAAAGATGCTTTAGTTGCAGCTTAAATTCCGGTATTTGCGATCGCAAATCAACTAAAAAACGCAGCGAGCAACTAAAGCTCAACAGCTTCTGCTCGCTGGTTTTGATATTTTTGGGAAAAACTTAATTAACAGGAAAAATCTTATGCTTCAGAACCGCGATTATACCATCATTATTGACAAAAGCGGCAGTATGTACACAAAAGACCAAATGGGCGGTAAAACTCGGTGGGCGCTCATGCAAGAATCGACGATCGCATTAGCGAATAAATGCGAAGAACTTGATCCTGATGGCATAACAGTTTATGTGTTTTCCGGTCGCTTCAAGCGCTATGACAACGTAACATCAGCTAAAGTCGTGCAAATTTTCCAAGAAAACGAACCTTCGGGAACTACGAATTTAGCGGCTGTTCTGCAAGACGCTCTGAACAGTTATTTTCAGCGCAAAGCATCCGGTAATACCAAGCAAAATGGGGAAACAATATTAGTGGTGACGGACGGGGAACCGGACGATCGCAAAGAAGTGATGAAAACGATTATAGAGGCTTCTCGGAAGCTCGATCGAGATGAAGAGTTGGCGATTTCTTTCATTCAAGTAGGAAATGCGCCGGAAGCTACTAAGTTTCTCAAGATATTGGATGACGAACTGCAAAGCGCCGGGGCTAAATTCGATATCGTTGATACTGTCACGATGGATGATATTGAAGGAATGACCCTGACAGAGGTATTGCTGAATGCAATAACTGATTGAGGAGGCGGGCGAAGTTCACGCGATTATATTTGTGCTAGTTGGGCCAGCAGCATTTTTTAGGGGGTTTAAGTTATGGAATCTATCGAGCGCCTGTTAGGTGAACTTAAGGCAGAGTATCAAGCATCTCAAAAAAATGCTGAGTTGAAAAGTCAGGCGCCGGCGCAAGCACAAGCGCCTGTACCACAAGCAGCAGTGCCGTCAAATCAAACATTTAAAACATCAGATATAAATTTGTATGCTAGTCCTTTGGATAAGGATTTAGCTCAAATTAAGGCTGAGTACGAAGCGCAAAATCAAGCTCATGCAGTCGCTTCACAGCAACCGCTTAAGCCTGAGCACGAAGCGCAAAATCAAGCTCAGGAAGTAGCTTCACTGGAACCGCGGCCCGCAGAAAAAGTCGCGGGGCCGCAGTTGGACGTACAAACGCACAGACAGAAAGTTAGGCAAGCTCAGGTTTGGCTGAAAAAGTTGGATAAAAATTCCGATGAGGGATATTGGTTCGATCAGTTTGCTTTTAAGTATTCTTCGAGGATAGATGCGGCGATCGACTATTTGCAAGCGGTGAATGAGTTTGATTGATTGAACTACACGGTATTCACAATTAGTCAGGACGTTTTTTGGTTAATTGCCATCTCTATTTGTTGTAAGGGTATGGCAGTGCTGTGTCTTTGCAAGACGTACAATAAATATCCTTTGTATCACGCGGTATTTAGGAAATAACTGTGCCGTATCCCTACAAATTGCCAGCACATAAATATCATTTATAGGGACACAGCACAGTTATTTCCTGTGGCTGCGACAACCACGGGGAGGATTGAGCCCCTATACTAAATTTTTGGCCACAGATGTAGGATGCAATAAAAACAAAGCTGCCTTTTTTGCTGTATCTTCAGATAGCTGAATTTGTTTTAACTCAACAATACCTTCACTGATAAAAGTATCTCTCAAAGCAGCTTTTTCTCCGCTGTTAAAACTCGTTTCGTAAAACACTTCTCTAATTCCAGCGGCAATGACTAATTTCAAACAATAGATGCAGGGTTCTAAAGTGACGTAAATACTAGCCCCAGCAGTAGATATACCGTGTTTAGCAGCTTTAGCGATCGCATTTGCTTCCGCGTGAACCGCCCTTGATGGCAAAGTTTTGCTGGCGTCGCAACTACTCAAACCAGGATAGCAGAAGCCTTGAGCAGTACAGTGTGCCGAACCTGACGGCGAACCGTTGTAACCCGTTGCTAAAACTTGCCTGTTTTTAGCTATCACCGCGCCTACAGGAAAAGCCAGACAAGTCGATCGAGTAGCGGCCAATTTTGCTAACATTAAGAAGTATTCGTCCCAAGTCGGTCTTTCTTCTTCTAGATTCATTTTCTATCCTGAATGTATTGGTTGCTGGTTTTCAGACACTCGGCCGCCTTTTGCAATTCTATTCCCAAATAACCAATATGCTCGGGTTGGATGGCAGGGGAAGCCGCACAAATTTCTCGCACTAACTTGAGAGGGTTTTTTCCAGAATAACAGGTGACAACTTCGCCGCTGCCCGGGGTGGTTTGCGTGACTACTATCTGATTGTCGGCTACTTCAACTAAAAAATTGCCCGCTGCATCGAAAAAGTCTCGATCTTCGCAGATTTTAGCATATTGGGTTTGAATTAGTCGATCGGCATTTTCAAAGGTATCGTCATACAAGTGAGCCGATTGACTCAACGTTACCAACGGGCCCATTGTCAAATTATAATCGGAACGCCTCGCAATTTCATCGCGAATGTGCTGCTGCAAAGCCCGCAAACCCATTGCATTAGCCGGCCAAGCCGCAAACATATCGTTACTGCGGAGAGTTGCAGTTAGCGATATTTCATCATCTACAACTCGCACCCAAATGTGATTTAAACAAGGACTGCCGCTGTGCTGGTGGTCTGATGAACCGTCAGGCCTTCTGTTAATATTTCCGCCGGCATCCCATAAACTAATTACAGCACTTGCCGCGTCAATTTCCTTAATTAGTTTGGCAATAACTTCTTCAATTTGATCGCGTCCAAACCACGACCGCATCCGCTGTGCGTAGGTATATTTAATGCCTTCGCTATATGGGGCATCTTCGAGCATTTGCGGTTTGTACTGTTCGAGGAAATCGCGGTCGATTGGTAAGTAATTCGGTTCTGGAAAATAGAACTCCGCAGGTTCATCTGTAATCACTGCCATCAAGTCGATTAATTCTTGCCACTGTCCGTCGTAACCAGTCGGCCGCAGGGTGCCGGTGGTCTTAATTCGGTGGATGATTTTTACCCAAGTTTCGGCTATAGTTTTGCCTTCGATTCTATGTCCGTATTTCTGACCGGGGAGTACAGTCGGGACGATTTCGACTAACGGAAAAGTTACGGTTTCTCCCCAAGGTTCAACCACTGCTTTTTCGGAAAAAGACTTGACAAGAGTCACTGTTTCTGCTATATTTTTGGCTTCTTTCCATTCTATTGAATGACGCAATAGTTCTAAGGCTTCTGCTGCTATTTCAATATCAATGTAGCCAAATATTGAAGATTTAATTAGCCAACAATCTCTACCAGTATCGCTTTTGCCGGCTTCAAAGCCGTTGCGAAAAAAGTCTAGCAAGCAAGTTGCGGCACCGGAGTTGCGGTCTTCTTTGGTAGCGTTGAGAATTACTAAAAAGCGGACGTGGGGATTGCACAGCAAGTTTCTAATTAAGAAGTTGATGCCGCGAGTAGGAGAGTATAGTTGTCCGATGACAGCAAATTCATTGGGTTGTAATTTTTTGCCGTTAGCGCAGCCCTTGGAAAGGATCGCACTTTTTACTGTCCAGCCGCTGACAATGGCTGTTTGCCCCGTTCCGCAAATTAATTGATTTGGTTTGTATAGGGGTTTGTACTCAAATTTATTGACGAGATTTTTGGCTGTCATGGCTTACCGTTTTTTGCACCGCGTACTACTATATCAATACTGCAGAATCTTTGATAATTTTGTTTGAACAAATTCCTCAAGCCAACAATTCACTCACAGCTACGCTAAAACCTGCAAGCACACTTTGAGTGTTAACAACTTCATCGGCATTAAACAACCGCCAGCGTTGCCCTGCATTGACAAATATTAATCTAGCTTCAGGAAACAGCAACCAAACTTCTAAACATCCCGATTCCAAATATTCCTGAGCTTTGGCAAATAACTCTTCGCCACTATCTTCGGGAGAAGCAACTTCCGCTATCAAGGGAAAACTTTGGGAAAAGGCTGTAAAATTGCCTGATTGTGGCAGCAGTTCAGGAGTAATGTAAGCAACATCGGGACGGCGGCCCTGTTTGCTAGTGCGGCAAAGGACTTCTGTAAGAACTTCTCCTCCCTGTCCGCTGGAATGTTTGTAATTTCTCCAGGATGTAGATAATTTAGCTTGAGCGAGACCGTGCTTGAATGTCCTTCCTGTTTTCTCAACTAAGTTGCCGTCAACCCATTCCATTCTATCAGGAGGCTTGACTAAAAACTTTTCGAGAGATATGACTTTTTTATGCTCAGATTGTGCCAGAATTTCTGCTACATTTTCTAATTTTTGCGGTAGTTCTGGCTCTGAGTTTTGGTCGCCACTGTTTGGTATAATTATAGTAGCTGTCATGCTATAAACATCTCTTTAACGATTAGAATTGTACAATCGATCGCTCTCGATCGCATCTTTATGATCTTATGGAATTTGGTAGATTTTGTCTTTTCCACTTAGCCCGACAATTTATATATCATAGCAATTGACAAAGGTGACTTTCATGATTCTCTCAAACCGTTTTTCTGAAGCCCTCACCTATGCTGCCGAATTGCACGCTACCCAAGTTCGCAAAGGTTCTGGCGTTCCCTACATTGCCCATTTGTTGGGCACTGCTAGTATAGCTTTAGAATATGGGGCAAATGAAGATGAGGCGATCGCAGCTTTGCTTCACGATGCGATCGAAGATCAAGGCGGCGCCACCACCCGCGAAGCCATCCGCCACCGCTTTGGCGATACCGTCACAGCGATTGTAGACGGCTGTACCGACAGTGACGTGACGCCGAAACCGCCTTGGCGACAGCGAAAACAAGCTTATATCGATCGCATTTCTACAGCTTCTGGCTCAGTCAGATTAGTCTCGGCTGCTGATAAACTTTATAATGTTCGATCGATCCTGAAAGATTCCCGTCAATTAGGAGATACTGTTTGGGAACGCTTCAAAGGTGGCAAAGATGGTTCTCTCTGGTATTATCGTTCTTTAGTAGAAGCATTCCGCCAAACAGAGTTAACGCCTATAGTTGAAGAATTAGACCGCACAGTTTTAGAATTGGAACAGTTTTCTGAAGGCTGACGGCTGAAGGTAAAAAGCACTAATTATCAATTACCAATTACAATTAAAAAATGGCAAATGTTCGCTTAGAAAATATTACCCGACGCTACCAAAACGTCACCGCGATCGAAAACATCAGCTTCAAAATCCCGGACGGGGAATTTTGGGTATTAGTCGGGCCCTCCGGCTGCGGGAAATCCACAATTATGCGGACAATTGCAGGTTTAGAAACCGCAAGTTCCGGCAATCTTTACATCGGAGATAATTTAGTTAACAACATTCCTGCTAGACAGCGGGATGTAGCAATGGTGTTTCAAAATTACGCGCTTTATCCGCACATGACTGTCGGCGAAAATCTGGCTTTTGGATTGCGGATGCGGAATGTTGACCCGACTAAAATTCAAGAACGAGTCGAAACAGTAGCCCGATCGCTCTCGATCGACCACCTCCTCAAGCGCAAGCCCAAACAGTTATCAGGCGGACAGCAGCAGCGGGTAGCACTAGGAAGGGCGATCGCCCGCGAACCGAAAGTATTCCTTTTAGATGAACCGCTTTCTAACCTCGATGCTCAATTGCGAGACGACACTAGAGCAGAACTTAAACAACTGCATCAAAGGCTAGGAATTACGACAATTTACGTCACCCACGATCAAGTGGAAGCGATGACTTTAGCTGATAAGATTGTAGTCTTAAATGGGGGAAAAATTCAACAAATTGGAGACCCGCAAAGCATTTATGCAAAACCAGCTAACCGCATGGTTGCCACATTTTTAGGCAATCCCGCCATGAACATTTTTCCTGCAATTTATACTAACGAATCCTTTCAAGTGGGAAATCAATATTTACCCTGTCCGCCCTCGATTCAGAAAAAATTGCAGGCGAGAGAAGGACAAGGATTTGATTTGGGCATCCGTCCAGAAAATATAGAAATCTTTACGCCACAAACAGTAGAAGATGATGATTTGAAAACCGATGTTTGGGCACTAGAAAAAGTCCCCCTCGATCTAGAGGTAAAAGTAGTGGAACCTCTGGGGCGAGAAACTTTAATTCGGGCGAGTTTGCCGTTGTTGAGTGCTGAAACTACTGTACAGTTACAAATACCTGCGAGTGTTCGCTTGCGATCGGGCGATCGACTGACGGTACAGCTTGACTTCGATCGACTATTTATATTTGACCCTTCCACCGGGGAAGCGTTGTATCCTTAACTGGATTGAACAGGACTTACGCACGGGTAATCAGCCACCGGGGTTTTTTAGTCGCAGGGCCTAAGTCCTGTTCAATCTAAAATCTAACATCTAAAATAGACTGATCCTTCCTGTGCGAAAGTCTCGATTCGTAGTTACAAAAGTTTACACTTGACATTTATTAATTTACGGAGTAATGATACGATTAGTATTGGCACAACGGTAAAACGTCCCCCCAAAAGCTGATATTTCCTGAATCGGGGCGATCGCTACCCAGAAGGCAAGCATCTTTTCCCTAAGAAGCGGCTTGACGCCCCGACTGGGGAGCAATTAGCGAAGCAAAAACTCAGAAAAACGTTCTAGCGGCATTTTTAGATGAATCCCGACAACCTGCCTCAAATGCTGCAAACAGGATTTCACCTAACTTTAGGTGCAACTTCCTTTTTAATTGAGACATTGCAAGATCCTCTGAAGCGAGAAGAAAATCTTGACAAACTGAAGTCTGATTTGGGGTTACTCGCCGATGAGCTGCTGGAAAAAGGAGAAATGACTGAGCGAGAAGCCCGGAATTTTGTAGATACTATTTTCTCTCAACCGGGCGATCGGGAGAATGCAGACAGTGAATCTGTCTCGCCCAAGCAATCAGATGCAGCGACTGATGCTCCTCCCGAGTCGGTTGTACAGCCTAACGTAAAGCTAGAGATTCAAGAATTAACTGCACAGATGGCAGCGCTGAGGGCCGAGCTGGAAAATTTGCGCGCCGAAAATTCCCAGTATTAAAGAATCAAGAGTCTTTAACACAGCCGGAGTTGACTTGGAAAATTACTTGCAAACTTATTTGCAAACTTATTTAAGAGAACCAAACTTTAGTCATTGTCCCATTTTTCAGAACCGATCAGGTCGGCAATGCGATCGCGCAGCAAGAAGTCGCATTTTTCTAATTCGCACTCTACACAGGCCCATTCCCGAGGCGGAATGAATTGGCAAAGCGTGTAGATAGGCTGTTGGCGGCTCAGCACGCCCTCGTGGACAAGGTGACGCGCTTCATCTTGGATCACATCTAAAGAGTATTGGATTTGGGGAATAGTGGAGTGAATCATAATGCGCCCTCAATGTTTTACTAAAAAATTTTATGGCCCTGGTAATAATATAGTCCAAACTTACGAATATGGAAGTTAAATTTTGTCCGTATCCAGCTATACAATTCACTGCCGTAAATAAAAATAAATTATACGAATCATCAGTAAGTGATGGGATCTGTCTTAGGATATTGATAAACAGCACATTTTCCTGACTAGGAAGCGGATCTGCTGGAAAGCTCAATTCAGAACTTAGGAACCCGCATCGGATTCCCGGTTTCTGGATGCTTTGCCACCAAAGGCAACATTTCCGGCGAGAAACCGGGTTGATGAATTTAACTCCTAACACAGCAAGCAGCAAAGGAAAGATTCAGAAGTCGGGCAACTCAAGCATTACCAGTTCCGTCAATGCCGAATAGCACTTCTAGAACGAGAGATTGCGCTGCAGGCATCTGCCCAAAACAAAATACATAAGGAATACTCGGAGGCAATTGTGGCAAAAATTGCTCTAAAACGTAGGGACTGCCGTAAATTAACA
This sequence comes from Microcoleus sp. T3_A4, assembly GCF_036700465.1. Taxonomy (NCBI): domain Bacteria; kingdom Bacillati; phylum Cyanobacteriota; class Cyanophyceae; order Oscillatoriales; family Microcoleaceae; genus Microcoleus; species Microcoleus sp. T3_A4. The sequence continues at coordinate 40,060 of NZ_JAUBOY010000005.1, forward strand.
CAGCTTGCAGTTCTCCCGTCTTTAATAATTTCTTAAACCAATCTTGAGCTGCTTCGGTCAAACCAGCACTGCCTCGGAAGCAATTGCCGCGAATGAAAATTTGCAGCAGTGTCGGAGAAAAATGCTCTGCACCTGTATTATCAGCGATCGCCCCTGTGCGATCGTCAATCAGTTGCAATTCGTAACCAAACTGTTCAGGAAGGGCGATCGCCGGAGTGTGGTTGCCCAAAAACTCGCACCCCAAAACATCATCTACAACAATCAAATTCCGCAAAAGCTGGTTTCCTGGGGGTTTTGCAACCTGCAAAGGTAGATTGCCACCAAATTTCAAAGAATCTCGCAAAATATCGGCAGCAGTTGCCCTGGCATCAGGAGTTGCCAGCAAACTTAAGTCGATCGACTTGATCGATGTTGAATCTACTGCTTTTTCCTTTTCCTTTACTAACAAACCGACTTTAGCTTTAGCCGACCAAATCCGCTTGACAGATTCCTTAATTTGTGAAATTGGAATCCTCCCTTGAGTGACCGCTTCGCAGACAGCGAGAATCGCCCCTTCCGGGTCAAGCGGCATCAGCAAAACATCAGCACCAGCCTCAGCAGCCCAAACAGCAGCTTCATTAGCGCCGTACTTATTGGCGATCGCGCCCATCACCAAAGCATCCGTCACAATCAAACCTTCAAATCCCAACTCTTCTCGCAGCTTCCCAATCAAAATTCTGCGAGAAAGAGTAGCAGGAAACTCGGCATCCCAACCCGGAATCAGCAAGTGAGCACTCATCACAGCATCGACCCCAGCAGCCATCGCCTCGACAAAAGGAGGTAACTCAACCTCAGTCAATCTCGCTGGCGAATGCGGCAAAACCGGTAATTCCAAGTGAGAATCAACCGCCGTGTCTCCGTGGCCGGGAAAATGCTTAGCTGTAGTCAAAACCGGGTGTTGGCCTGCGCCGCGAATAAAAGCAGCGGCTAATTTCCCGACAATTTCCGGTGTCTCGCCAAAAGCGCGGACGTTAATCACAGGATTGTCGGGATTGTTGTTAACATCAACCACTGGTGCGAGAATCCAATTTAGACCGATCGCCCTAGCTTCGATCGCAGTCACCGCGCCCATTTGTTCAGCATATCGATCGGCTTTACCTGCATAGTGTCGCGCCACTTCAGCAATCGCCATCGGCGGCCCGAACCAAGTCGCCCCTGCGAACCGCTGGCCGACACCTTCCTCAATATCAGCCGCCAGCAGTAGCGGAAACTTGGCCCAAGACTGCAATTGATGCGATCGAACTGCCAACTCCGCAGCACTTCCCCCGACCAAAATCACCCCGCCGACGCCCAACTTTTCCAGATAATAGCGGAGTTTGCTAGCAGTTGGTTCCCATTCGGGATAGCGAATTTGGTGGTCGAACAAGCAGCCAGAAGCGCGCACCACGAACATCTGGGCCACCAGTTCGGGTAAGGAAAGATTGTCAATCATGGGAAATTAGGAATTGTTTGTTGACTGTTGACTGTTGACTGTTGACTGTTGACTGTTGACTGTTGACTTTGGGCTGTTGACTACCTTCAGACCTAATCCTCGTCTGCTTCTAAATCATCATCATCATCATTTTCATTGCCATCGGCCAATTCTTCGTCATCAAACATACCCGGTTTGCGATCGGCAGAAAGCTGATTCAGCAGTATCAACATTTTATCGCCCCGTTCCAAAGAACGGTCTTCCAGAAAAATCACCTCCGGCGTCCGGCGCAGTTGCAATCGTTGGCCCAACTGGTTGCGGACGTAGCTAGTAGCAGATTTCAACCCTTCCATAGTTTCAGCCTTCGCCTCATCAGTACCGTAGATGCTGACAAAAATTTTTGTATGCTGAAGGTCTCCAGAAACAATTACGTCGGTAACGCTAACCATACCGGCACCTACCCGGTCGTCCTTGATTCCATTCAGCAACATCAGGCTGACTTCCCGTTTAATCATTGAAGCTACACGCTCAATGCGACGACTTGTAGCCATAACACCTACTCCTCTACTTTCCTAATCAGCCATTTTCATCCCGATTGACAATTGTAGCGCGATCGGTCAGGGGTGTTACGGGCGATCGTCCGAGTTAGGGGTGAGATACAGCTTAGAGGAAAAAAATGTTTAATTGCCATAGGCGAATATATAGCTAATATAGAGATGTAGAGTGAGAGACAGCTTAGAGGAAAAAAATGTTTGATTGGATTGTCAAAACCGTAGCCGATGCTTCAGGGATAACTAACCAGCTAAGGATAGCTGAATGGGCCAGATTGAACAGGACTAACCCTTTCGATATGGGAGCCAAAAACTACCAACGATGTATTCATGACTTAGGGTTAGGGGGAAAATATCATGAACTTGAATATAACGAAGATGGAAGCCTAAAATATCAATAATTTAGCCGTAATTCCCTTGACAATGATCCATGATTCCCCATTTTATTATCCATCCCTAATCAATCAATCAATTAAACAGAAACATTTCTTGTCAAAATTCCTTTATCGCTGTGTTTTTTTAGGAAATAAAACTCATGGAAAAAGAATTTACAATCGGTCAAAAAGTCAGAGTTGTGGCGATGCCGCCTTACGTCAAAACTGCCGAACCGATGCCGATGCTGCGGCCTGCGAATTTAATTGCCATCGGCGCTGAAGGCGTTGTGATCGATCGGCGTCCCGGCAATTATTGGGGAATTCGCTTTGAAAAAGGTGCTTTTCTGTTAGACAGTCAGTACATTGAAGCAGCGGAAACAATTGTAGAAGGTAATGGGTAATGGAAAAAGGGGGAATGGGGAATTGAGATCACCACTTAACATCTCCCTTTTCCTTGTTCCCTCAACATCTCTTCCTTAAATCGGTTAAATCCTCTTGCTTGATCGTTGCCGAACTTCCTTATTCAACAAGCCAGCTTAGCCTCAAAAGCCAAAGAATTAACAGGAAACTCCCCCAAAAATTCCTCTAAAATAGGAGATGTGAAGTTACAAGGTTGAGGCTTTCCCAAATGATAACCTTGAGCGTAATCTACCCCAAGTTCATTGAGTTTATCCATAATCGTTTGATTTTCAACATACTCGGCAATAGTTTTAATTCCCATGACGTGAGCGATTTTGGTAATAGCTTCCACCATTGCGACATCAATAGGATTGTCTACAATATGCTTAATAAAATTGCCGTCTATTTTGAGATAATCAACCGGCAAGCTTTTTAGGTAAGCAAAGGAAGACATCCCGCTGCCGAAGTCGTCCAAGGCAAACTGGCAGCCTAGTTCTTTGAGTTGCCAAATCAAGCTGGCTGCCTTGCTGAGATTACCGATCGCCACGGTTTCGGTAATTTCAAAACAAATTATTTGTGGCGGTATTTGATGGATGGAAAACTGTTCCTGAATAAACTCGATAAACTTTTCTTCGTTGAGGCTGTCCCCAGAAAGGTTGATGGAATAAAGGCTGGGATATTTGCCAAAGGAGGATTGCGGATTAGACAAAAGAGAGCAAGCAGGGAAAGTAACTATTTTATCGCTGTCTACCTCGGGGTTTTGGACTAATAAATTTGCCGTGAAAATTTTAGATAAATTGCTAAATAAAGTACGAATTACCCAGCGGTCGATCGCGTGCATCAAGTTGTAGCGTTCTGCAGCCGGAATAAACGCCATCGGCGACACCAACTCACCAGTTTCCAACTGGAGGCGCAGGAGGATTTCGCAGTGGGTTCCGGTGGTTGGAGAGTTAAGCAAAGGTACGATCGGCTGAGAGTACAAGCAAAAGCGATTCTCTTCTAAAGCTTGATTAATTTGCACCACCCACTGCGTTTCGCCGTGCTGTTTAATTAATTCTTGATCGCCGGCTTGATAAATCTGCACCCGGTTGCGGCCTTTATTTTTAGCAGCGTAACAGGCAATATCGGCCGCGCTCAAAATCGCCGATGTGGATGCTGTTTTGGGATTGATTGCTACCAAACCGATACTGACGCCGATCGAAAAAGTTTTGTCCTGCCACGCAAAGCGGAATGCCTGAATGCTTCGCAGCAGCGTTTCAGCCACGTTCAATCCTCGTTCGACGGGACAGTGGTACAGGAGTACGGCAAATTCATCGCCACCCAGACGTGCCAAAATATCGGTTTTGCGGATACTGCTTTTAAATAGCTGGCTGACTTGGCGCAGTAGTTCGTCCCCAGCAGCATGACCGCAGGTGTCGTTAACTATTTTGAAGCGATCGAGATCCAGGTAAAGCATCACGTGTTCTTGCCCGTAACCTTGAGCGCCGTGTAGGGCGTGCTCTAGCTGGTACTCAAATTCTCGGCGGTTGACTAATTGCGTCAGGGGGTCATGAGTTGCCTGCCAGGTGAGTTGCCGCGCTTGAGTTCGCACTTGGGTGACATCTCGGAACACAACGACGGCGCCGACAATTTCGCCGCTGCTAGCGTGGATGGGGGCGACGCAGTGGTCGATCGCAAATTCGGTGTTGTTGTGGGCAATCAGCAAATTGTTGCGTCCTTGGTCAACAATCCGACCTTCGGACAAAGCGATTTCGGCGATATTTTCGATCGGCAGCCTGGTAGTTTCGTCAACTATTCTCAGCACGCTGGCGAGGGGCAAACCTTTAGCTTCCAATGTAGACCAACCCGTGAGTGTTTCGGCAACTGGATTCAGGGTGGAAATGCAGCCGTCGGCGTCAGTAGTAATGACGGCATCGCCGATCGATTGTAGTGTTACCTGAGCGAGTTCTTTTTCTTCAAAAAATGCTTGTTCCATGCGCTTGCGATCGGTAATATCTCGCTGCACCGACACCCAGTTGGTAACGTTCCCGGAGGTATCGGCAATGGGTACACTGTTGAGTTCCACCCAATAAGTTGAACCGTCTTTGCGGTAGTTAATCAATTCCAGGCGTAGGGGTTCTCGGCGAGAGAAAGCACGGCGAATTTTAGCGACTTGGGTGGGGTCGCTTTCTGGGCCGCGCAAGCAACTGGGAGTTTGTCCGATGATTTCTTCGGGTAGGTAGCCCGTCATTTGGGTAAAAGCTTCGTTGGCATAGATGATGGTGGGGTCGGAGATATCGCTGTCTCCGGCATCCATAATCACGATTGCGTCGTTAGCGTTCACTACAGCAGATTCTAAAAGGTGGAGTCTGGCCTCGGCCCTAACGCGGATAGCAATTTCGCTTTCTAGTCTGGCGTTAGTCAAGCTGAGGGATGCGATCGCTTGTTGCAATTCCCTAGTTCTTTCTGTCACTGAATCGTGCAGAACATCGATCGCCCCGGACATTTCCATCGGGTCAAGTACGCGCAGTATGTTGGTTTGAGTAACTATTCCCAGGAGTTCTCCATGTTCCCCCGTTACTACCAACCTACGGACTAAACGCTGGTGCATTTCCTGATGAGCTACCCACAGCGAGTCTTCTTGCTTGAGGCTAAATAAGGGGGTACTCATCACAGTTTGGGCGATCGTTTGCGACAAATCTATATCTAAAGCTTGAAATTCGACAATATCCCGTTCTGTGACTATACCTACTGGAATTGGGAACGGTAAATCCCTCGATAATTCTGTTGATTCCGTAATTACTACGCAGCTAACGCGGTGCTGCGCCATCAACTCGGCTAAACTCCTAACTGACGCGGAGCGAGGCGCTTGAATGACTTGTGCGGTCATTACTTCTTTCACGCGCCGCATTTTTAAGATATTTGCCGGTTTAAGCATGGCTTGGCGAATGCTTTCCGGCGTAATTACTCCTAATAGTTGACCTTCACTATCCAATATTGGCAAATGCTTAATTCTTCGTTGCCCCAGCAGAATTAGGGCGCTGAAAATGTCTTGAGTCTCGGATTTTGTCAGAGTTGCTGTCGGCTGCCTCATCACTTGTGCGATGGTGACACCTTTTAAGTTTTTGCCCGAGGCAATCAAATCGACAAGATCCCTTTCTGTGAAGATTCCTTGCAATTGAGAAGGTGGATCAGAGTGCGAGGATAATTTTAAGAGTGATTTTTCCACGACAAAGACGCAGATACCTGTCGCGTCTCTGAATGCACTTGAGGTGGGCGGATTTACGATTTCTGTTAGTGGCTGATAGATATCGGTTGGTGGAATGACTGCGTTTAGAGAGCAACTTGGGCGCCGTTGGCCCATCAGGGTAATTACTTCTGCTAGTGGGGTATCGGGCGCCACTGTCAAGGGGTAGCGGTCTATTACTTGAGCTAAGGTTGGCAGATACTTGGATGAATCGTTTTTGAGCATATTTAATTGAGTTTTGCGATCGCGTGGACTCTGCGACATTCCAAAAAAGTGCTGATTTCCAAGCACTAGGTGGATTTTTACGGCGCTGGTGAGACCTAATTAAAATTTATTGTTAAAAATGCAGCAGAGCTCGGGCTGGGGATCGGGCCAGTGACTGCTTTTCTTCTACCTATAAAGTTAGAAGCTTATCTTTATTTTAAGTTAAATTTTCTATCCCGTGACACATTTATTAAAAATAATGTATTTGTTGTGAACTTTTTGCGATAAGATTATCGGCTAAAATCATCCATAGCATTGCGAATCATCTCCCTCTTCAGAAAGACGCATCTGTTTGCTGTATTAGCTAACCTAGAAAAGGTTACTACAAAAAGGCACTGTATTAAGTTCGGCAGTGTTAAGTTTTGCGAAATTATGTTTTGCGAGCTTGTCGAGACCATGTATGCGTTGTTGAGGGCAATCGATATCACAGCCAATGTGTGAATTAGATCGCAACTTGCGAAAACAACCGTGGTAAGATTGTAGATATCAAGACAAGAACTTGAATACAGAGTCTGGTGAGGAAAAGAGATTATGAAACGCAATCTATTAGCCGCTACTTTTTTAATTACTCCCCTACTGTTGGCAGGCCCGGCTCGCGCTGAAAATCCCGTTCACGTCGAACAGTTATTGTCAACCGGGCAATGTTTTAAGTGCGACTTGTCTGGAGCAGATTTAAAGGGAGCTCATTTAATTGGTGCTGATTTGAGAGAAGCAAATTTGCAAGGAGCAAACCTATCTCAGGCCAACCTCGAAGGTGCTGACTTGACGGGTGCTAACTTGACGGGTGCTAACTTAACCGCAGTTTTCCTGACTAATGCCAGTTTAAATGACGCAGACCTCGATCGGGCAGATCTGACCGCGGCCATCATTAACACCGCTGACGTATCCGGCGCCTCAATGGAAGATATGACCATCACAGATGCGAAAATCTACAATACCCAAATCGGCGTCGGCGGCAGCTACGACCAGTAAACTCATTAAAAGAATGGAAAACACTAATTTTGAGGTTAAAAACCCGGTTTCTCTCCAGAAACCGGGTTTTTAGTCTTTTTGGAGGCTGCCCCGGAGCGTCACATTTTGTGTCGTATTTCAAGCGAACAATCTGACGCACCCTACTACTACCACTAAAAACCCAAATCAACCGCTATTCGGTGCGCGCAAGCAAACCCAGAAAACGCCACCGCATTTAAACCCTGTCCGGGAAACGTACTGTCACCCACACAATACAAACCAGGCATAGAAGTTCGATTAAACGGCATTCCCAGCAAACCCATTAGCTTCTGTCGCGGAATCGGCCCGTAAGTTCCATCTTCGCGCCCCAAAAAGCGGCGGTGAGAACGCGCTGTCCCAACTTCCATATAATCCAAACCGGCGTCTAAACCGGGAAAAATCTTTTCTAATCTTTCAATAATTCTCCCTGCCGCCTCTTCTTTTTTATCCTCATATTCCTGCTGCGAAAGTCCTTCCCACTCTTCCATCCAACTCGAAGTAAAAGCGTGAACGATGTGATATCCTGCAGGAGCTAAATCCGGGTCGAGTACGGTCGGAATTGACACCAAAACTGTTCCCTCCGGCGCTTCCATTTTGTCCCACTCTTCTAACAAAATGTGGTGGCAGGCGCTACCAGCAGGGATTACGCTTGCTTCCACTCCCAAATGCAAACTCAAGAAACTGGGGGCTTTTTGATAGCGCTGCTGCCATTTCTTCTCGCTAGCGGGCATCTCTTCGGCCGGCAGCAATTTCTCAAAAGTATCCCAGCGCGTGGCGTTAGAAACTATGCGCTTTGCCCGGTAAACTTCGCCGGTTGCTAGCTCGACTCCGACAGCGCGGCCGTTTTCTGTGATAATTTTTTTCGCCTTAGCTTTGTATTGAATTTTCCCGCCGCATTTTTCTAATCCTTCTACTAATTTTTGGGCGATTTGACCGACTCCGCCTTTGGGATAATTTATGCCACCGTAATGTCTGTCGGAAAATACCATTCCGGCATTAATCATCGGCGTCAAGTCGGCAGGTACTACAGACCAGTAGTAGCATTCCATGTCGATAAATTTCAGCAAAGTAGGGTCTTTTATGTAGCGCCGCGCAATGTCGCCAGTATTTTGAGGCAGATATTTTACTAATCCCAAACAGGCTAAAGGATTCTGAAAAAAGACTCGAACGAGATATCCAGGTTCTTCTAGAGATAGCAATTCCATGCCGTTGAGGCAGTTGAAGACGTTCCAGCATTCGCCGTAAAATTTTTGGATTCCTTCGCGTTCGTGAGGGAACCTGTCTGTTAATTCTTGCAAGTATTTGTCATAAGGCTGGGGAACTTCAAGTTCCAAGCCACTGGGTAAGTGATAGTGAAGCTGTACGGGGTCGGGAATGGTTTCTAGGGTGACGTTGACTGCTTTCAGGGCGCGGGTGAGGAGGTTGGTGGTGCCCCGCTGTCCGAAACCAAAAATCATGGAGGCGCCGACATCGAATCTGTAGCCTTCTCGATCGAAATATCCAGCGCTACCCCCCGGAATTGTATAGCTTTCGAGCACTAAAACTTTGGCTTTCTTAGCGGCTAGCTGGGTGGCTGTCACCAGTCCACCAATGCCGGAACCGATGACAATTACATCAAACTCTTGCTGTGTAGGGCGGGAGTTGGGAGAAAATAACTGGGATTGGGTAGGAGCTGACATTCGGTTAAAAATCTTAATATTTCTATGATTTTACAGTCGATCGCTCCCGAAGCAAGAAGTTCGGCAAGAGATTTGTAGCGGATGTAACGGATGTCAGGAAGACCGAAGTTCGGCAATGCCCAATGCCCAATATCCAATCCCCAATGCCCGACGCCCAGTGCCCGATGCCCCTGCTCCGCAAAAAAATGCGGGAACAGTCTACCATTGCCGACTGCCCCCGTCTGCCGATCCTTTGAGAGGAGAACACTAAAAATCACTATAGCCTTGTTGCTAATTAATGTCAATACTATTGGAAAAATATTTCAATAAGCTGATGGAGGTCGATCGGCGAATGGGTTCTAACTCAATCTCTGGCTTGTATGCGCCCTCAAGGATGTGATAAGTTGCACAGAGCGATCGCTGGATCGATCGTTGGCGAAGCCCTCGAAGAAGATCGATCGCACCGCATAAAATCCCTCAAACCTAGCAATCTCCCCAATTTCCTAATGTCCCTGCAACTGCGCGTTTACGTTCCTCCACATCCATTAATTAAACACTGGCTGGCTGTTGCCCGCGACGCCGCCACCCCCTCGGTACTTTTTCGTTCTGCGATGACAGAATTAGGAAGGTGGCTGGCTTACGAGGCGATTCGAGAATGGCTGCCGACAGTGGAAACAACAGTGCAAACGCCTTTGGCAGAATGTCCGGCAACTTTTATCAACCCAGAAGCTCCGTTAGTTGTGGTACCGATTTTGCGGGCGGGTTTGTCACTGCTCGAAGGAATTCAGACGGTTGTACCGCTGGCTTCGGTTTACCACCTCGGCATGGCAAGAAATGAGGAGACGCTGGAACCGACTTGTTATTTGAACAAATTGCCGGCGCAGTTTAACCCGGAAACGCGGGTGATAATTAGCGAGCCGATGCTGGCGACTGGCGGGACGATTATAGCGACTATGCAGGAATTGACTGCACGGGGAATTGACCCAAACTTGATTCGGATTATCTCTGTGGTGGCTGCTCCTCCGGCTTTGAAGAGGCTGAGTGCAGAGTACCCGAGTTTGATTATTTATACGGCAACGATCGACGAAATAGTCAACGAACAGGGCTTTATTGTACCTGGTTTGGGAGATGCGGGCGATCGAACTTACGGCACATAAACCAGTCAGCCAGTCAATTTTAGATTTGAGATTTGAGATTTTAGATTGACTAGACTGATAAATCTGGGGGCTTGTATGCCTTTGTGGGTGCGGTGAGTGGTTCTAGGAATTAGTTGCTGAAATATCGGGGGAAAAAGATGACCCTGGTTTGGTAAAAGCAGGCACCGAGAGAGTTAGAATCAAAAGTACAAGTCAAAAATAAATAGCTTTTAGCACTCATTGCCCGTGAAACTTGATTCTGTTCCGCCAAGCTTGTCTGCTTCTGACTCAGTAAACCTCAATTATGATTTGCCACAACAGGTACAACTACAAATAAAAGAGGTTACTGAGATTTGTGCTGCTTTAACCCCGGAGCCCGCTGAAGTCTCAGTGACTCTAAATCCCGATATTTGTCAGGAACAAAAGAAACTGAAGCCCAAGCACTGGGCAATTTTTGCTTCGACTTTTGCAACTATTTTTCTAGCTGAAATTGGAGACAAAACTCAGCTCGCGATTTTGCTGATGACGGCTGAATCTCGAAATCCTTGGATCGTGTTTGCGGGTGCGGGTTCGGCTTTGATAGCAACGAGTTTGCTGGGGGTTTTGCTGGGAAGGTGGCTGGCTAGTCGGATTGCCCCGAGAACTTTGGAGAGAGCAGCCGGAGTGATTTTACTCGCGATTTCGGCGGTTCTGCTGTGGGAAGTGCTGGGTTAATTGTCTGCTTTGTCGGTAAGTCCTAGATTTCTACAATAGCTAACTAAGAACTAAAAAAACATGGACTGGCAACTTTTGGGAATCAGTTTTATTACAGTGTTTTTGTCAGAATTGGGAGACAAAAGTCAATTAGCTGCGATCGCCCTGGGCAGTAGTTGTAACTCGCCACGGGCTGTATTTTTCGGTACAGCGTCGGCGCTGCTGCTGGCGAGTTTAATCGGTGTGGGCATTGGCTTCAGCACTGCAGAGGTGTTGCCGGAACGACTGGTAAAGGGACTCGCGGCGATCGGATTTGCGGTAATGGGCTTGCGCTTGCTGTGGCCAAAAGCAGATTTACCGGAAGCATCCGAGTAGGGCTTGGCGTCAGTCGATTTTAGATTTTAGATTTACTCTACAGATGAATCTGGGAGTTTGAACAAGAGTCTAAAATTTTGAGCTCTCCACCACAGGAGTCGTTCGCAAGTATCCGTTTTTGGGCGGGTCAGGAAACTTGACAGTATAGTTATCTCAAATCTGTTAGCCTCGGAGTTTATTCATATCTCTCTTCTCGACAAGCGCGTGAATCAGCGTCAATCCATTGTCATCTGCGGCCCAAGAAATTCTCTTTTTTTAACCGCAGATACAGGCAGATAAACACAGATTAACGCCGATGAATACAGAAGGGCTGCAATTCATTCAAGCCTCGTTTTCGATAGCTAAAATTTTAAAAATTAGCGGGGGGCGTGACTTCACGCCCCCCGCTGCTGGTTGAGTTTTTTTTCTGCACTCAACCTCTGAGTATTGTGTCGATTAAACTTGGTTTTGGTAGCACCAGCCTAGCAGCGTACCGGCGACAGCCAACTTCAGAGCTTCCAATGCAAAATAGCCTTGGTGCAGTAGATTCATCCCGGCGGGCACTTCTGCTGCGGAATCGAACAGATTTAGCTGCATTCCCAAGGCGCTCATTTGGGGTGTCAGGGCGTAGGTGTCAATCAGGGCGATCGTCAAAAGTACCAATGATAATAAAATTGCTGTGCGGCTGCGCTTGCCGAAGTCACCGACTAAATTGCTCAAAACCATCAAACCCGTTGCCACCACGCCCGAACAGATTAACTCAACGCGGTTGAATCCCCAGAACATTAAATTCCCGGCAGTTGCAAACTCCGGTGATGTCGTCATGCCAGATACGTAGAGACTGGGCATAATTACTAGATCCAAAATCAGGCTAACGCTGAGCCAGAAAATTAGGGCAACCATGACAATTGCTTGCCAGCGCGGTTTGATTGATTCCACTCTTGATGTTGTAATAGCTGTCATATAATTAGACCCTCTAAAATTTTCTTCTGCCTTTTCTAGAGTTTAACTAACTTTTCTATAAAATCGTGTTAAGTATTTTTAAATTAATGGTAACTTTTCTGTAACAGACGCTGAAGAATTGTTAAGCTCACTTATGTTTGTCCTCACCTCGGTTAATTAATACTAATTCCGAAAAAGTACGGAATAAATTAATAATTACTCATAGGACTTATGCACTGCAACCAAAGACATCGGTTTTTGACCCTGATTAAACACAGTAACGTATTTTTTATAAAAAACCAGGTTTCTGCGTCCAGAAATAACTCCTAATTTAACTGTATATGCCTAAATTTCAATTATCCTCTTGGTTGCCCCGTCTCCCGCCTCAAGTCTGGATTCTTGCCGCCGGCAGATTCCTCTCCCAAAGCGGCACCGGTTTTACTTTATTTTACGCGCCGATATTTTTTGTTGATCGCGTCGGTTTATCTGCTACTGCTGTTGGGATTGGTTTGGGTAGTGGTTCAATTTCGGGAATTTTGGGCAGAATTTTGGGCGGTTCTTTTTGCGATTCTAAATTTTGGGGAAGGCGCCGAACTTTACTGCTGGCGACAATTATTTCGGCTGCTGCTTCTTTTGTACTGGCGGCGACTAATGATTTCGCTGGCTTAATTGTGGGCAATTTACTGATGGGTTTTGGTGTGGGTTTGTATTGGCCTCCAACGGAGACGATGGTGGCGGATTTAACTGAGGGCGAACAGCGACAGGAGGCTTTTGCTTTGACGCGGCTTGCTGATAATTTGGGTTTGCAAGTTGGGATTATTTTGGGCGGTTTGTTGATTGCTGTAACGGGGAATTATCGCTCGCTCTTTATTATTGATGGTATCTCGTTTTTAGTGCTGTTTGCGGTGGTGGCGATCGCGATCGTCGAAACCTACAAACCAGCTAATCCAGGGGATAGAGGAAAAAAAAATCGGGAAAATGGCTGGATGGTGGCGCTGAGAGATCGAAGTCTTCTAGTTTATGCTTTAGTAAATACCCTGTTCACATTATATATTTCCCAAATCCAAACCACAATGCCGCTGTACTTTAGCAAGTTTGTCGCGGTGGGGACATCGGGAAAAGGCTTTTCAACAGGTACAATTACCGTTTTGTTTGCTTTTAGTACGTTTTTAACTGTGGCTTTGCAACTGCCGGTTGTTAAAGCTTTGAGGCCGTTTTCCCATCCGAAAGCTTTGATGATTTCTGCGCTGCTATGGGGAATGGGATTTATCGCGATCGGCTTGACGGGAATAGCTGCAACTGGCAATCTATTTTTAGCTGTTTTAGGCTTGAGCTTTTTGTCGGTGGCGACTGTTGCTTATACGCCTTTTGCTTCGGCTTTGGTGGTGGATTTAGCACCGGAGTCTTTGCGGGGCGTGTATTTGGCCGTTAGTTCTCAGTGTTGGGCGATCGGCTATTTAATCGGGCCGCCGCTGGGCGGTTTGGCTTTGGATCGGGGTAAATGGGCGACGGATAATTTCTGGTTGGGTTTGGCTTTGAGTGTGATTGCGGCTGTGGTTATTTTGCAAAAGCTCGATCGAATGTTGAAAAGTAGAATCTAATATTCAGTTGTTCGTTTAGGACTAAGACCAAAAAAACCCGGTTTCTGCGTCAATATCTCTCGGTTCGATACCACCATTTTTCCGAGAAACCGGGTTTGTGACTCCGCGTGCGTCCAAGACTGTAGTTGTTAGGATTAACCGTCAACAGTCAACACTCAACACTCAACACTCAACAGTCAACACTCAACACTCAACAGTTAACCGTCAACTAACTAATTTATTTTCGTCGATCGCCCAATTTGCGGTAAACTTCTCTCAAATCAACTTGATGGTGAGCCAAAGCAACCAAAGCGTGATAAAATAAATCCGCCACTTCCCCAGCAATCCCGTCTTTGTCGTCATCTTTGCAAGCCATCACAACTTCCGCCGACTCTTCGCCAATTTTCTTGAGAATCTTGTTGTCGCCGCCCTCGAACAATTTGCAAGTATAAGAACTTTCGTTAGGATGGTCGCGGCGATCGCAAATTACCGCAAATAATTGAGATAACATATCCCCTGGCGGCGGTGAAATTTCCCCATCAACTTGGTGAAAACAACTTCTTTCTCCTGTGTGACAAGCAATATCTCCGACTTGTTCGACAGTGATTAGCAAAGCATCGCTATCGCAGTCGTAACGCAGCCCTTTGACATTTTGAACGTGTCCCGAAGTCGCCCCTTTGTTCCAAAATTCGGCGCGCGATCGACTCCAGAACCAAGTTTGCCCGGTAGAGAGCGTTTTTTGCAGCGACTCCCGATTCATCCAGGCCATCATTAACACCGTACCGTCCAAATAATCTTGGACGATCGCAGGCACTAAACCGCGATCGTCGTAACGAATCTTTTCAATTGGGATCGATCGGCTCAAACTCGATAAATCAGTAGTAGACATAATTTTATTTCAACTTGGTAATATAGATTAACGCTTTCCTGTCGGAGATTGTTTTTTATTAACCGCAGAGAACGCAGAGGAGGCAGAGGAAGAGAGAAGATTAACCAAGTGATGGCTAAATTGTCAAGAACTATTTTACAAAAAATTACATTTTAGGGCGATTCCCTACGGGATAGCTTCGCTTCACGGTGCGGGTGCTACAAAGCTTGAAAAACCCAAGCTAGTATTGCTACTCCTTGGTTTGTACCCTAAAATCTACTAGAATAGTTTCCTTGAATCGACCTAACCTTTATGTTGAACTGGCTATAAAATTATTCTACCAACAGCAGACGTTCACTAAGGAGAAAACATTGGTTTCCACAACCTTGAAAACGACCAAATCAGAAGAAATTTTCGCAGCAGCCCAGAAGTTGATGCCAGGTGGCGTCAGTTCCCCCGTGCGCGCCTTCAAATCCGTAGGCGGACAGCCCATCGTCTTTGACAGGGTAAAAGGAGCCTACATTTGGGATGTGGACGAAAACCAATACATTGACTATGTAGGCACTTGGGGCCCAGCCATCTGTGGCCACGCCCACCCGGAAGTCATCAAAGCCCTGCACGAATCTTTAGAAAAAGGTACGAGTTTCGGCGCACCATCGCTGTTGGAAAACGTACTCGCCGAAATGGTCATCGATGCCGTTCCCAGCATTGAAATGGTGCGGTTTGTCAACTCCGGCACCGAAGCCTGTATGGCCGTTTTGCGCCTGATGCGAGCTTTCACCGGACGCGATAAACTGATTAAATTTGAAGGCTGCTATCACGGACACGCCGATATGTTCTTGGTAAAAGCCGGTTCCGGCGTCGCAACTCTGGGCCTTCCCGACTCTCCGGGCGTCCCGAAATCCACTACTGCCAATACCCTCAACGCTCCCTACAATGACTTAGAAGCAGTCAAAGCTTTATTTGCCGAAAATCCCGGCGAGATAGCAGGCGTAATTCTCGAACCAGTGGTGGGGAATGCCGGTTTTATTACCCCGGATGCTGGTTTTCTCGAAGGTTTGCGGGAAATTACTAAGGATAACGGCGCTTTGTTAGTTTTTGATGAAGTAATGACCGGTTTCCGCATCGCCTACGGCGGAGCTCAGGAAAGATTCGGTGTCACCCCGGATTTGACTACTTTGGGTAAAGTTATCGGTGGCGGTTTGCCGGTGGGAGCTTACGGCGGACGGCGTGATATTATGGGGATGGTGGCTCCTGCTGGCCCTATGTATCAAGCGGGTACCCTTTCGGGAAATCCTTTGGCGATGACTGCTGGGATTAAGACTTTGGAATTGCTGCAAAAACCCGGCACTTACGAACAGTTGGATAAGATTACCAAAAAACTCTCTGACGGATTGCTAAAAATTGCTAAGGAAGCCGGACACGCGGTTTGGGGCGGGCAAATTAGCGGGATGTTTGGTTTGTTTTTTGCGGCTGGCCCGGTTCACAATTACGAGGATGCGAAGAAGTCGGATTTGACAAAGTTCAGTCGCTTTCACCGGGGAATGTTGGAGCACGGTATTTATCTTGCTCCTTCCCAGTTTGAGGCGGGATTTACTTCTTTGGCTCATACTGAGGAAGATATCGATCGAACTTTGGCTGCAGCGCGTGAAGTGATGGCAAGTATTTAACGTGTGTAGTAAGGATGTTTGTCCGTAAAACTCAGGAATAAATAATTAAAGTCCTTGCTGTTTGTTGGCAGTAAGGACTTTAATTTTTAAGTGCTTTATCAAATAATATCATTTCCGGTTACACTCATACATGATGTTGACTGTTGACGGTTGACTGTTGACGCCGTGAACAGTGAACCGTCAACAGTCAACAGTGAACTCGAATTTACTATTCCGATGCTAACGGATTTGATATAAAGTCCTGAATCATACAGACTATGCAGGACTAGCTTTTAATTAGGCTTACAGGCTTTTTTCGTAAATTTTCACGGGGTAATTCCTGTTTAAGGGTGTGAGGACAATCAAAATTAGTAATTATAGGAACTCTCTACTTTGCGGTAGCAATCCCTAACTTAGCTCCCTTAATTCGGCGTAATCGATCCATAACTTCCACCACATTTCCGTGATTGACGCTTTTATCCGCATTCAGCACAATTAATGAGTTCTGATTTGACCCCATCGTCTGCCGCACCGTACTCTCAATCTGGTCTAAGTTGACTGACTTTTTATCAACCCTTAATTTTCCATTAGGATCAATGGTGACGGTAATTTTAGAAGGCGAGTCCTGAACTTGAGAGGTTGCTGCTTTCGGTAAATTTACGGGCAGACCTTCGGATTTGGATAAAGACAAAGAGGAAACAATGAAAAACGTCAATATGGCGAAGGTTACATCAATCAGTGGCACGATGTTAATCTGGGCAATACTCTCAGGTTCATCGGGTAGGCGCATAATTAGATTCTCTTGGTAGTTTTTCGTAGTGGTGACGGTACAATAGCTCTAGCTGGCCTCCGGCTTCCTGAATAAAAGCAATCTGCTGTAAGTAAAACCCGCGAAACATATTGGCAAATAAGAGTGTAAAGATTGCCACCACTAACCCCATTGCCGTAGAAACGAGGGCTTCGCTAATCCCCCCGGTAACGCCCGCGGCATTGGTGCCTGCAGCATCTCCCAGTTTGAGGGAGTCAAAGGTGGTAATTAAGCCCAAAACTGTTCCGAGCAACCCAAATAGCGGGGAGAGGGTGATAATGGTGTCAAATATTGTATTGAATCGCTTCAAAACGGGGATTTCTGCCTGAGCTGCACTCTCTAAAACCAAACAAAATTCTTCGATGTTGGGCGAGTCTAATTCTAATGCTTCCAAAAAAATTCGGGCTAAGGGCAAATCAGCGTTTACTTGTAACTTTTTGATGGCGGAATCCGGGTTTTGAGTGTAAAGTTTTAGCACTTCCCGGACGACCCGCCGCTGTCGCCGATTCACTTTAAACCAAAAGACAAGACGCTCTAAAATCAGTGCGACTGCTGCGATTGACGAGGCAAGCAGCGGCCAAGAAACAATGCCCCCAGCGCGAAAAATGTAAATGAAATTATCCATTAGTTTGTATTCTCGTTAGCTGTGTTGAGTGATCGCAAGCTGCCTAATGGTGCAATTAGCCCGTGAGAAGGCTGGTAGAGTTTCTGCGTCAAGTCGGCACAAGTGATTCAGGCTGCGAATTGTTTCACTCAAGCGCGATCGCGATCGCGATCGCACAAACGCACTACCTGTATGTGACTATCTTCGTCTGTACCCAAAATGCTCCTAATGTGATCCCGACCGAGATCGCGACAGATTGTTCTGCCAGTGCTTCTTTGCTAAATATTTGCGTTAGGACTTGACAATAATCTTCAATAATTTAAAAGATTCTCAACTAGGTTTCCACAAAATTCAGGGTTTGTCAAGTCATGACCCACGTTTATACATAAAAATAACCTATCGATAAAGAAAACAAAATCAATTTTAGTTATTTAGAAAATACATGAAAATCTTGAGAATGTGGAAATTTGTTGGTAGATTACGGGCTAGAGTATTGTATTTAAGGCATTTGTGAACCTTCCCCTAGCAGAATCAGAATATTGACAGCGCCCATAAGAGCAAGGTAGACGCCCCCAAAGGAAATGCTGATTGGTAGCGTCTAGTCGCTATCTCAA
This sequence comes from Microcoleus sp. T3_A4, assembly GCF_036700465.1. Lineage (NCBI taxonomy): Bacteria > Bacillati > Cyanobacteriota > Cyanophyceae > Oscillatoriales > Microcoleaceae > Microcoleus > Microcoleus sp. T3_A4. Next base: position 58,220 of record NZ_JAUBOY010000005.1, read on the forward strand.
AATTAAATAATGAAAATTAATTGCAAGAGTCTTGAAGAGGGTGACAGTCTTCTTATAGGATGGGTAGGTTCATCAGTGATAGCAAGCTCAACCCGCAGTTGGTAGCTTGTTTCGGGTTATGTCGGGGAGCCAGCGAGGACGTTGCCAACCCATCCATCAAGGAGAGTCATAAGGCATGAGTTTTTCAAATATTTCGGCGACGCAAAGACAACAACAAGAAGAAGCTCTCAAAAAAGTTCTGGCGATCAGTCTGTTAGCCTCAAGCTTCCTGCACGGTGTCGCGCTGCCGTTGAGCCTCAACTTGGTTAAACCTGCTGAATTTGCAGAGGAACCCATTGAAGTTGTTGTGCTTGATGAGCCCAAAGTAGAGGAAACCCAGCCAGAGCCGACTATTCCAGAAAAGGTATCTCCCCCACCTGAGACGTTCAAACCAGAACCGCCAGCAGAGCCAACTCCCCCAGAGGAGTCACCCGTAGCCGCAACGCCACCGCCGATTCCAGAGGAGTCACCCGTAGCGGTAACGCCACCGCCGATTCCAGAGGAGCCACCCGTAGCGGTAACGCCACCGCCGATTCCAGAGGAGCCACCCGTAGCGGTAACTCCACCGCCGATTCCAGAGGAGCCACCCGTAGCGGTAACGCCACCGCCAACTCCTATCGAGCCTTCCCCCGCACCTCAACAGGATTTAAAGTCCCCAGAAACTCCTAAAACCCCGATCGCCCAGGAACCCGAAACCCCTTCGCCCGATCCTCCAAAAAGCGAACCACCCGTTAGCGACTCCCGCCCCAAGGGTGCTGCGAGTCTCCCAGACTTTACAAAAGATGCTGGAAATCCCAACTCCTCCGACAGCCCTGAAAAAAATAACCCACTCTCGTCATCTGCTTCGGCGGGTAGCGGGGAGCCTTCCTCAGAGCCATTAAATCCTTCTTCCGGGCCCATTCAGCGATCGCCCGGGGCTGGGTCGCCAGTCACAACTACTAGACCAGGAGGCGGTGGCAATTCTGGAAATGCGCTCGGAGGTTTAGGAAACCTTGCCTCTGGTGGCCCCGGAGGCGGAAGCCCTGGAGGCGGAAGCCCTGGAGGAAGTGCGTCGAACTCACCATCTGGCGCCAGCGAAAATGGCGACCTACCTTCCTCAGAGCCATTTGGGGATGGTTCGGGGCGATTGGGAAGATCGGCGACGGCTGGCTTACCAGGCCCTGGAGGCGGAGGCCCTGGAGGCGGAGGCCCTGGAAGCGGAGGCCCTGGAGGCGGAGGCCCTGGAGGCGGAGGTTCTGGAGGCGGAGGTCGTGGAGGCGGAGGCTCTGGAAGCGGTTCGGGGTCAGGGCAAAAACCGACAAATCCAGGAAGAGGGGGGAGTCCTTCGCGCGCTCCCGGCACGCCTGGGGGCACTTGCATTAGTGGCTGCGGTAAACCTAACTATCCGAGCGCAGCCAGAGAAGAAGGGCGCCAAGGCCAAGTGGAACTCATTTGTGACATTGACCCCAACGGTAAGACAGTCAACATCAAGATCTTGACTCCTAGCAAATACAACGACTTGAATCGCGCAGCGATGAAAACAGTAGAAGAAAGGAAATATGCCCCATCAGAGAGTGGCCTTCAAGGAGAAAGAATAGTCATTATCTTCCAGCTCACTGACTAGGGATTTTTTTGAGACTCTAGCAATTTGGCTGGGAATTCTATAGCACCGTCCAAGAAATAGCAAAGTTAAAAATTGAATTTTTTGTGAATTATGAATTTGGGAATGTCGTCAGCAATATTAAGTAAACTTCAGCGAGTGGGACTCGCTCTATTACTTGGTTCCAACTTGGGAATGACTTTGTTGTTTGCCAACCCTCACAGCGCAATGGCAGGAGTAATTACTTTACCCGATGGCGGACGTTGCGAGGGAGAATTGAGTGAGGGAAAACTCAGCGGGCCCGGCAGTTGTCAATATGCCAACGGCGATCGCTACGAAGGCCAATTTCTCAACGGCAAACCTCACGGTCAAGGCATCTATACCTTTAAAGAAGAAGGTCGATACCAAGGAGAATTTGGGGATGGGGAATTCAACGGTAAAGGTGTCCGCGAATTTGCTAACGGCAACCGCTACGAAGGCACTTTTAAAAACGGTGAGTTCGACGGTACAGGCACTTTTACCTCAACTAACGGCATTCGTTACGAAGGCTCATTTACCAATGGTTCTCCCAGCGGTCCCGGGGCTTTTACGTTTAGTAATGGCACTCGTTGCGAAGGAGATATTAAAGAAGGAAAAATTAACGGCAAAGGCGTCTGTCAATATGCTAATAAGAACCGCTACGAAGGAGAGTTGCTGAATAATGTGCCTAACGGGCAGGGAATTTATACCTTTGCTGAAGGAGGTCGTTATGAGGGGCAATTTAGTGAAGGGCAGTTTCACGGTAAAGGGGTTCGCGAATATCAGAACGGCAACCGCTATGAAGGAGAGTTTGTGAAGGGCAACATTCAAGGTCAGGGGCTGTTTACTTTTAAAGAAGGGGGACGTTATCAAGGGCCGTTTGACAATGGAGAATTTAGTGGTGAAGGTGTCCGTGAGTTCGCCAATGGAGATAGCTATAAAGGCACTTTTGTCAAGGGTAAGATGAGCGGGAAAGGAGTTTACGTTTTTAAGAATGGCGATCGCTGCGAAGGCGAATTTACCGATGGTCAGTTCAACGGCAAAGGTACTTGCATTTACGCCAATGGCGATCGCTATCAAGGTGAATTCCTCAACGGTCAGAAACACGGGCAAGGTTCCTACATTTATGCAGATGGAACGAAAGTAGAAGGAAATTGGCAACAAGGTCAAATTAAAAAATAACCTTATAACCTATCTCGCCCTACTTGTTTCCCCCCCTCCTCACCAATGAAATTAATGCGCTTTAGGGCCGACACACAGGCGTTTTATAGCGCTTTTCAATTTGGTGAGGTTAGGGGAGGGCTTTTAATTTCACATCCTATTTACACAGGGTGTTTTTTCGGATTTTATGGAACTCTCGAAGAGGTGGTATTTTTTTAACCGCAGATGGACGCAGAGGGACGCAGATAGGTTACGTTTTTGGGCATCGGATTGGGTATATAGCAATTCTAAATGAGTCGTAAAATTTTGACCCCGCCCCAACCCTCCCCTTATCAAGGGGAGGGAGTAAGAAATTCACAAATGATTTAGGATTTCTATAGTTTTCTCCCTTGTGCTCCATAAAAGGAATTTAAATCCTCGGCGTTTTGTTCATGCAGCTTGTTGAAAAGGCTGCAATGTCTCAGTTTAACCCTAGCCAATTAATTTCCAGTGTTTCTACAACTAAAAAAACAATGCCTGCGGATTGTCTCGTTATTGATGAGTTTTATTTTAGTTTTGCTTCTAAATAATGGGGTTCAATCCTCGCCTCAAACCGGCACTCAAATTCTTTGGGATACCTATGGAATTCCACATATTTACGGAGAAAATAGTAAAAGCCTTTTCTACGCTTTTGGGTGGGCGCAGATGCAAAGTCACGGTAATCTGATTTTGCGTCTTTATGGACAAGCTCGCGGGCAAGCTGCCGAGTTTTGGGGCGAAGATTATCTGGAATCCGATCGCTGGGTGCAAACTATGGGAATTCCTAATCGCGCTAATGCGTGGTATGAATCACAAAATCCCATTTTTCGCAACTATCTCGATGCTTTTGTTGGCGGAATGAATGCCTATGCAAAAGAACACCCAGAGGCGCTCACCCAAGAATTAAAGATAGCATTGCCTCTCAAACCGGTAGATGTATTGGCACACGCGCAACGTGTCATCAATTTTACTTTTATAGTCGAGCCAGAGTACCTTGAAGAACTCGCTGAAAATGACACCCCCAAAGGCTCTAATGGTTGGGCGATCGCTCCTTCGCGCTCTGAAAGTGGCAATGCTATGCTATTGGCAAATCCTCACCTTCCTTGGTCGGATTTATATTTATGGTACGAAGCGCAACTGATTGGCCCAGAAATTAACGCTTACGGAGCGACTCTCGTCGGATTTCCTGTATTAACGATCGCCTTTAATGACAACTTGGGATGGACTCATACTGTCAACACTCACGATGGCTGGGATGCCTATGAATTGCCTCTCGCTAACGATGGTTATCGCTTCGATGGCGAAGTCCGAAAATTTGACAGAGAAGAGAAGGTTTTAAAAGTCAAAGAAAAGAATGGAAATTTGCGATCGGAATCTCTAGTCGTGCGGCGTTCTGTTCACGGGCCGATTATCACAGAAAAACAGGGCAAAGCGATCGCCCTGCGCGTTGTCGGACTCGATAAATCCGCAGCCCTTCAGCAGTGGTGGGATATGGCACGAGCCAAGAATTTTTCTGAATTTGAAGCGGCTTTAAAGCGCTTGGAAATTCCCATGTTTACCGTCATGTATGCCGATCGTCAGGGGCATATCATGCACTTGTTTAACGGTCAAGTCCCTATACGCAAAAAAGGAGATTTTAAATACTGGTCAGGCACGATCGCAGGCAATACCTCAGAGACTTTGTGGAGTAAAAATCATCCCTATGCGGATTTGCCGCGCGTTGTCGATCCGCCCAGCGGTTGGTTGCAAAATACCAACGATCCGCCTTGGACAACGACGTTTCCCAGCGCGATCGCACCGGATAATTATCCCGCCTACATGGCACCGCGCGGCCCGATGGATTTGCGATCGCAGCGATCGGCAAAAATGCTCTTAGAAGATGACAAAATCTCTTTCGATGAATTGATGCAATACAAACATTCTACTCAGGTAGAACTGGCCGATCGCCTCCTCGATGATTTAATTCCCGTCGCACGCCAAGGCAGCGAAAAAGCGCGCCGCGCTGCGGAAGTTCTCGCCACTTGGAATCGCAAAGTCGATGCTGACAGTCGCGGTGCGGTGCTGTTTGCCTTTTGGAAAAAAGCGATGGATGCCGATAAGTTATTCGCTAAACCTTGGAGCGAAGATGCGTCGCTAACGACGCCAGACGGGTTGGCAAATCCTGCGGAGGCGTTGCGGGTGCTGGAAGCGGCAGCAACCAAAGTTGAGGTAACTTATGGCGCGTTAGATGTGGCATGGGGGGAAGTCTTCCGATTGCCTGGGGTGGCGAATCTGCCTGCAAATGGAGCTGACGGTGCTTTGGGTGTATTTCGCTCAGTATGGTTCGCTCCTGGGAAGGACGATCGCTTTCAAGCGGTTGCCGGCGATTCTTTTGTCGCTGCGATTGAGTTCTCCAATCCGGTGAAAGCGATGGCGCTAAACAGTTACGGCAACGCCACTCAACCTGGTTCACCCCACGTCGGCGATCAGTTGCAGCTTTTTGCTCGCAAGGAATTGCGCCCTGTATGGCGATCGCGATCGGAAATTGAAGCTCACCTGAGTTCGCGCCAGAAACTATAGCAGAAGGAAGTTCGGCAACGGATTCTGTAACGGATGTAACGGATGTAATATCAATTCCGGTTGCACCGTCCGTGATTGTTGACTGTTGACTGTTGACTGTTGACGGGCGGGTCGAAAAACTGAATGGTTGAGTGTTAACTGTTGACTCGATTTTATGATTTCGATGCAACCGGAAACGATATAACGGATGTCAGGAAGAAGGAAGAAGACCTCTTTCCGTTTCCCCTTTACGCATCGCGCAGCAGCCGGCAAGCATACCCACCGACTGCAACGAGGAATAAGCCTAGCGCGGAGATAGCGTATAACAAAGCCATGCCAGCACCGGCACCTGTCCCCAGAATTCCGCCAAAAATAGCTGCTAAAAAACCTCCCGGTTGCATGGCGGGTTCAAAGACGCGATCGGCAAGTGGGCCTGCGATCAATAGACCGATCGCTGACGCCAATTGCACAATAACTGCTCTGGTAGCAAAAACACGCCCCTGTAATTCTGATGGGACTTTCGCCAGCCAGATTGCCTCGTTGGAACTGCCGAGGATGGGGAAATTGAAAGACGAACAAAATTGAGCGGGAATCCAGATGGAAAGCGCCTGACCAAAAGCAAAGACTATTTTACTCAAGCCCGCGCCTGCCATGCCGAGCAGAAAGCCCCGGATTCGGCGTTTGGGGCCTCCCCAAATACTGACGATTGATGCTCCTAAAACGCCGCCGGCGCCGGCGGCTGAAAGGATAGTACCGAGGATTCTGGCATTGTTGCCGGTGCGTGCCAGAATCATCGGTGAGTAGAGGGCCGCGCCGATGTCGTGAGCGAACCAGAATAGCGAAACGGACACCAGCAAGGCAAGCAGGCTGGGACGCTGGACGATGTAGCGGAATCCGAAGCTGAGTTCTTGCAACAGGTGGGGGCGAGTCGGCTGAGGATTCGAGGCGATATTGCTCCGCAACGCTGGCGCGATCGCGGGCTGTGGTATTTTGACACATACTAGCGTGCCGATCGCGATTGTAAAAGTTGCCAGGTCGATCGTAAAAATCCCGCTCAACCCGATCGCAGAATAGAGAATCCCCGCCAGCGTCGGAGCAATAATACTTGCGCCGTAATTTGCCAAAAAACTTAAACTGCTAGCGCGGCTGTAATGCTTTTCGGGCATCATTGTGGCGATCGCTGCTGAGTAAGCTAACTGCTGAAGTTGGTCAAAAATTCCGTTAATCGCAGCCGCTACATATATATGCCATATTTGCAGGTTTTGGCTGATATAAAGTAATAGGATAGTGAGCGTTAACAAAGCTGAAACCGCATCACCGATCCCCATCAAAAATTTTCGATTCCAGCGATCGACGAGAATGCCAGCAACCGGAGCAAGCAAGATGCGCGGCAATTGAGTAAAAAACATCAACAAAGCCAAAGCCGTCGCTTGACTGGTGGACTCCCAAATCCAAATAGTCAGCGCAAACGCGGACATAGCGCTGCCAATCATCGAAGCAGTTTGTCCCAGCCAGAGTTGAATAAATTTTTGCATTAAATAGGCGATTGATAGAATTTAAAATTCAGAGAATCGGGGCTTTTAGGCAGGAGAATGACACCCGCATCCAACCGCACGCCGCTCTCCTTAAAACCAAGGCCATTGCTGGCTAACTGGAGATAATTCTTCATATTGCTGTCTCGCCTCCTTGCGGTAAAATTTTGCCAAGTGCCGCTGCCGCCACATTAGTACGCCCGTAACAAACAGTACAATCGCTGCTAATCCTGTGATCGCGTGTACAAGTCGCAAGTAAATTCCGCCATAGCTGCCAATATGTAGCGGATAAAGCGAGTTGAGAATTCGATTTGCTACAGAAGCTGAATTTACACTGTCAGCCTGCAATATTTTGCCACTATATTGGTCGAGATAAATGGTGCTAATCCCGTTTGGGTGCGGCTCATTGGGAAATTTTTTCCGTACTTTAAAAATGGCTTCAGGCTTCAAAGGCAGAGAAATAAAAGTGGTTGTAGCTTCCGGCCAAACGGTATTAACTTGGTGTAAGATTTCGTCAAGGTTTTGCCTCGAACTGCTAGAGTGGGGATGAGAAGTCAATGCTGGCTGTGGCTTTTCATTCGTTAGCCAATACAGAGCCGATTCAACCGGCGTGTAAAAAATTATCGCTGTCCCTGTAGCAGAGATTAGTATGAGAAAAGCAACCGATACAATGCCCGAAACGTTATGTAAATCAAATACAGTCCGCTGCCAGTGAGCTTGCCAATTAATAGAAAATCCGCGAGCCAAATTGCGCCAACCCGTCCACAATACCAAGCCACTAAAAGTTAGTCCTAGCATTACTAGACCGCAAATACCGACCACAAGATGACCGAATTCTCCTCCAGCTAATTCCGCGTGTAACTTAAAAATAAAACCTGTAAAAGTTTCTTCCCAAAGGCGCCCACCCGTAATTTTTCCGCTGTAAGGATTGACATAAACGCTAACTATTTCCTCACTCTTAGACAGCATTGAAACTTGGCAAATATCCTTCGCTGAGCGTGGCAGCAAGATACTAAGAGCTTGATTTTGCGGATAAGCTTTTTCGACAATTTGCAGGACATTTTCCAGCGGTATCCGTTCGCCTTGAGGAATTACTTGCAGGAGTTGGGGATTGAAGAACCGCTCGATTTCGGGCCCGAAAACCAGCAAGCTACCCGTTAAAGCAATTACTGCTAGAAATATTCCTACCACTAACCCCAAATACAAGTGCAGTTTGAATGCGAGTTTGCGGAACTTCATCTCGAAATTTTTCTCAAAGCCGTTAACTGTTCTCATTAAGGTAAAACCGATAGTCCGACAGGGAATGAAATCCCTGTCTCAAAGCTAAAGTCCTCACTATGAGGACTGAGAAAAACACTTCTCAACTCATTAATCCTCTTGAGAGGACTTTAGCTATTAGACAGGGGTTTCAACCCCTGGCGGACTAGCGTGTGGGCGCGAGGACTAGCGGACTAACAGCTTAAATTGACACCAATGGGTTCTTGGAGTGTCCCTACGGGGATATTGAATCTACCTCATAAACCTGCAATCTGCTGTAATTACCAGTTAAGGCGGTAATTAACACTGAGAGTCAAACCTCTGCCTGCATAATTAGAGCTGTCCGATTCAAATCCAGCGGAGTATTGCGAGATCACGGGAAAATATTGATTATTCAATAAATTCTCGACTTTGACTTCTAGCAGCCCAGAGCCAATTTTAACCGCGCTGATGTAATCCAGTGTGAGATAGCTGCTAATCGGGCCGCCATCCGAGCCGTCTTTGAATGCCCGATCACGATTTCCAGAATATAATAACTGTAACCGATTGTTCCATCCCGGCAAAGTTTCGTTTTGAACATAAGCTGTTAGCTTGAGTGGTGGAATTCGGCTGCTATCGAGGGCGAGGTAACTGTTTTCGTCCTCATATTCGCCTTGAATATAAGTAGCAGTCCCGCCGAGCGACCATGCTTGTGCAGGTTGCCAATCCACAGTTCCTTCTAAGCCATAAATGCGTTCTGGGGAGCGCTGTAGTTCCAGGCGGCCTGTGTTACCAACTGGTGTAAAACGGACTCCTAGATCGGAGGTATTGTAAAAAGCGGCAAGCGACATTTGCACGGATTGCCACCCTCCTCGAATGCCAATTTCGTAGCTGTTGACTTTTTGCGGTTGAGTTACTTCTAACGAAGATTCAATTCCGACAAAATCGTCGGGGGGTTGGCGGAGGATGCGGCCGAAATCTGGAACTGAGAAACCTTGAGAAAAGTTGCCAAATATGTTGAAGTTGTCAGTAATTTTATAGACAGCCCCTGTATTAAATAGGGTGGCGTTAAATTTGCGATCGCCTCCTTCGATCTGGCGCTCATTAAAAGTGGTATAATCATTGACGTTTAACCCGAGGCGTTCGTGACGTATCCCACCACTTAGAATGAGGATATCGTCAATATTCCATTCCATTTGACCGAAAAAGCCAAGGCTGTTGAAAGTGTAAGGAGGGACGAAAGGACGCTCGGAGATTTTCCGGTAAACCCGGCCGCCACTTGCGTCAAATCTCTCCGGGTCGTACAGGTCGAAACGCTGTCTGCTATCTTCAGTAACATAGTCAGATCCCCAAGTTAATCGAAGATTTTCGGCACGCGATAAAGGAGTGTTGATCGCAAGCCTTCCTCCTATTTGTTCGGTGTTGGTGCGCGAACGAGTAACGCCGACAAACGGCCCAAAGAAATCGGACGTGCGGTAATCTGAAGGAACACCTACATTGGAATGCGTTCGATAGTAAATTTGACTTTGAAGGCTGCTGCCAAAAAGGTTTTGGTTGGTGTAACTTAAGTTGAGCTGTGTATTCCTATTTCCCGGTGTTACCCCGTCAATATCCAAATTTCCGGTTCGGATGGCGCGGGCTTTTTGCCGTCCTTCCTGTTCGTCAACACTAAAGTCGGGAATTACATTGGGATCTTGAGTTTCCCGATAGTGATTGACAGTTAGTTGCAGCCGCTGTTGGGTGTCCAAATCTACCCCGACTTTGCCCATCACGTTGAAGAGGGTGCTGCTATCTCCGCCGAGTTCAAAAAAGGGAATACGATCGCCTTTGGCATCGTAAAAAGCTCCACTTCTGGCGAGCGACACAGTGCCCGTCATATCGAAATTGCCACTTCGGCCAGAAATTGTCTGCTGAGCGTTAAAGCCTAAAGCATCTCTTGTGTTTGTTAAAGCGCTACTGACGCCCACTTCAGTAACACCAGTTAGCCTTTCCTCAGTTGGCCGACGAGTAATAATATTAACCACGCCACCTGTAGCCTGAGCGCCGTAGATTGCGGTAGACCCCCGCACTACTTCAATACGTTCGATCGCACTGGGATCGATGTTTCTAAAATCCCTGACAAAAGATTGAAGATTGGTCGTTTGCGGCACGCCGTCAATCAGAACGGAAACGTTGCGACCCCGCAAAGTTTGACCATAAGTGCTCGTAGTTTGAGTCGGCGGCGCGAAACCGGGAACCTGATTTGCCAGAGCTTCCCCGACATTTCTCGATGCCCCTGTGTCCCGCTGAAGTTCTTCTGAGTCTATCACCGTTATAGAGCGCGGCACGTTTGACACTCTTTCTGAGGTTCGTGTTGCAGTGACGACGATTTCAATCGGGTCTCTCCCCGGCTGTGGTGTCCCAGGTGGCTGCGCTGTCGGCGGCAAGGGTTCTCCGGGTGTCCCAGGTGGCTGCGCTGTAGGCGGTAAGGGTTCTCCGGGCGTTCCTGGCGGCTGCGCTGTAGGCGGTAAGGGTTCTCCGGGTGTCCCAGGTGGCTGCGCTGTAGGCGGTAAGGGTTCTCCGGGTGTCCCAGGTGGCTGCGCTGTAGGCGGTAAGGGTTCTCCGGGTATCTCTACCTGCTGCCCGGTCGGTGGCAAGGGTTCTCCGGGTGTCCCAGGTGGCTGTGTTGTAGGAGCCGGTGCAGGCGGGCGAGCAGTCATCTGCGAGGTGGGTTTTAAGCTGAGAATCAGACCTGCAGCGTTAGGAATCACCCGTGCCACTGGTTGACCCCTCTCGCCAATGACTCTGATTCGGATGCTGTTGTTATCTAAAGGAGTAACGGTGACAGAAGCAATTCCCGCAGCCGGTTTGTCTTGACGAAACTCATTTCCCCCCGGTAGTCGCAGTTGAGCGGTGATGGCATCAATTTGTAAAGTTTCGCCAAAGGTGGTGGTGAAGACTTGCAGGGGTCTTCCATCTTCAGTGTCTAGGATGATTTCAATGCCTTCTGACGTGGGGTTGAGGCGAACGCCCGTCACTTGCGCGATGTTGGAAGCGCACGCCGACTGAGCGACTACCGCCGACACGACTCCTGCCAGCCCAAGGCTACTTAGTAATTTCTGCGATCTGTTCATTACTCTTAAATCAACAATTAATGGAACTTCGGATATGTGGTTTGCGTTGCTTGCACAACATGATTTGTGGCAGCGTTACTGCTCTTGTGTGCCTCTTGAAACTGACGTGCAGAAGATCCGGCCCAGTTGTCGGGCGCAGTTCGATCCGATTCTCCCGTCGCTAGTGGCATTTGTCTGGGAATACAGCAGGCGCGTGAGGGCGAACTCCTCAGTCCGGTGGCGCTCTGGACGATCGCCCACGGTTGGCACCTTCCTCGGTTAAAGTAAGTAGTCGCTGGACGCTTAATGAGAAAGTGCCTTAATTAGATAACAGAGCACTTGCATCTGTCAAGAGTTAACTAATGAAAAATTATTGCATCTCATGATAGGGGGTCTCACCCCTCTATTTCCTTGGACACCACTTGCGTAGTATGGTTTATTGTCAGGGCTAGACAAACGACCGCCTAAAATGCTATGGCAAAAGTTAAAAAATATTGTCATATAGGCAATGAGAGGAGTCAATAAATTCTCTCAACTACTCTTGACAATAAATATCATCTAGCCTACTATGCTTAAAGTCGATAGCCGTAAAGCCCCTGAAGCTGATATCGAAGCTGGCGCGGACTGAAATCGCCCCGGAGCCATTGCCGAACAGCGCGATCGACAACAAAACGTGAAAACAAGCGCTCATACCCGAATTGAAGACTCAAACGCGCTGATGGGAGACTCGTAACGCCCGACAACTGTTCACAGAACGTCTATGTGGAAAGAATTGGGCGGAACTGGTTGGCGTACTGCAAACAAGATTTATAGGTAAAAAGAATCGATGAGTGACGCAAGCATTAAGGGAAACCAACTCACCGAAAGTTGTACCAATTTAGTAGAACTTCTAAAAAACAGAGCATTACACCAACCAGAGCAGAAATATACTTTTCTGTTAGACGGAAAAACTGAAACCGCCAGTTTGACTTATCGAGAGTTAGATGCGATCGCCCGATCGCACGCCACGCGACTTCAGACATTGGGAGTCACTGGCGAACGAGCGTTACTGCTTTTCCCGCCAGGATTGGACTATCTCGCCGCCTTTTTTGGATGTTTGTACGCCAAAGTGATCGCAGTTCCCCTCTATCCGCCGAAGCTGAAACGGAATTTAGCGAAAATTAGTGCGATCGCCAAAGATGCAGGAGCAACACTTGCGATCGCACCCGCGCGACACTTGGAAAATTTAGAGCAGCTATGCGATCAAGCGCCAGAACTCAAAGCGATGCGCTGGCTGACAGCAGAGGCGCTTGCCGATGACGGCGAAAAGTGGCAGCAGCCACCCATCCATCCCAACGAAGTGGCTTATCTTCAGTACACCTCCGGCTCAACCTCCACCCCCAAAGGCGTAATGGTGAGCCACGCCAACGTTTTGTACAACATCGAATACATTCACCGAGGCTTTGATCACGATGCCGAAAGCGTTGCCGTAACGTGGCTTCCCCCCTTTCACGACATGGGGTTAATAGACGGATTGCTCAAACCTTTGTATCTGGGAATTCCCTCTTACTTCATGCCACCAGCGGCGTTTATTCAGAACCCAATGTGCTGGTTGGAAGCGATTTCGCGCTACAAAGCTACCCACAGCGGCGGGCCAAATTTTGCTTACGACTTGTGTGCTAGCAAAATCAGCAAAATGTTGGGCAATGGCGAAAAAATGCTCGACTTGAGTAGTTGGCGCGTCGCCTATAACGGCGCAGAACCCATCCACAAAGAAACCCTAGAGAGATTTACCCAAGCTTTTGAACCCTGCGGTTTTCACGCGGATGCCTTTTGTCCTGCTTACGGAATGGCAGAAACCACGCTAAAAATTGCCACGGTTTGCAGCGGAATAACACCGACTTTCTTACCTGTTGACGCGGGGGCGCTGGAAAATAATCACATTGTAGAAGTTTTGGAAGGCGATCGTGGCGCGAGAACTTTAGTCGGCTGCGGTTTCCCTGAATTTGGCACTAAAGTTGCGATCGTCAATCCCGAATCTCTGACGCAATGCCAGCCGCAGGAAGTCGGAGAAATTTGGGTAGCTGGCGAAACAGTGACGCGAGGCTATTGGAATCGCCCAGAAGAGACAGAAAAAACCTTTCAAGCATATCTTTCAGATACCAGCGAAGGGCCATTTTTGCGAACTGGAGATTTAGGCTTTTTACGAGACGGAGAACTGTTTATTACAGGGCGACTCAAAGATTTGATTATCATCCGAGGTCGCAATCTTTACCCCCAAGATATAGAAAGAACGGCAGAGCAAAGTTACCCCACTTTACGGTTGGGGGCTAACGCAGCATTTTCCGTAAAAATTGCCGACACTGAACAACTCGTTATTGTCCAAGAAATAGAATCTCGCAAAACACCGACCAATAGCGAGGAAATTATCAGCGCCATCCGCGATCGCATTGCGATCGAATATGAAGTACAAGCCTATGGAGTAGTGCTGATTAAGCCGGGAAGCATTCCGAAAACTACCAGTGGTAAAATTCAACGTCGCGCCGCCTGTGCTGACTTTCTAGCTGACAAATTGGAAGTTGTCGTCAGTAGCATTTTAGAGTTAGCTGATTCGGTGGAAATCGAGAATCGCCTCACGCGAGAAAATCTGCTGACAGCCGAGTTAGCCGAACAGCAGGCACAGTTAGAAACCTATTTGCGACAGCAGGTAGCGAGGGTGCTGAAAGTCAGCATTTCTCAAATCCAATCAGCACAGGGTTTTAGTAACTTGGGTTTGGATTCATTGGCGGTCTTTGAATTTAAAAATCAGATCGAAACCGATCTAAAAATAGCTTTATCAATAGAAGACTTATTCCAGGAATTAAGCCTTGCTCAACTGGCTGAAAAAATTTTAGAAAAATTGGCAGAAGCGCCGAAAATAGCGTCTATTCAGGCAGTTTCTCGCCTACAAAACATCCCCCTGTCTTTTGCTCAAGAGCGCTTATGGTTCTTTGACCAATTGGAACCAGGAAACCCCTTTTATAACCTCTGCGGTGCAGTTCGGATCACAGGACAACTTAATGCAGAAGCACTCAGGCAAAGTATTGAGAAAATTATCGAGCGACACGAGATTTTGAGAACTGCGTTTGCCGCTGTGGAAGGGCAACCGATACAGGTTGTCGCTGCTGCGGGCGATTTCCAAATGCCGCTGATAGATTTGAGCGATCGCTCTCCAGACGATCGCCAGGCCGAGGTGCAAAGGCTGTCTGCGGAAGAAGCGCGAGCTCCCTTTGACTTGGGGCAAAGCTCTCTGCTGCGCGCCAAACTGCTGCGCCTGGGCGAAACAGAACACGTCTTACTTCTAACCGTGTATCATATCATTTTTGATGGTTGGTCCCTAGGCGTATTTCTCCGGGAGTTGGCAGAATTTTATCAAGCTTTTTCTAGCGATCGTTTACCCTTGCTTTCCCCGCTGCCAATTCAATACGCCGACTTTGCCACATGGCAGCGCCAGCAGTTGCAAGGAGAAATATTAGAGACGCAACTGGCTTACTGGAAGCAGCAGTTAAGCGGCAGCTTGCCGATTCTAAATTTACCAACAGACTTTCCTCGCCCCGCCGTTCAAACGTTCCAAGGTGCGAGACAAACTTGGGAGTTGCCCAAAGATTTGAGCTTGGCGCTGGGCCAATTGGGCCAGCAAGAAAAAGCCACCCTATTTATGACATTGCTGGCAGCTTTCAAGACGCTGCTTTATCGCTACACGGGGCAGACAGATATTTTAGTTGGCTCTCCCATCGCCAGCCGCAATCTCCGCGATATTGAATCATTAATTGGATTTTTTGTCAATACTTTAGTGCTGCGGTCTGACTTAAATGGAAATCCGACTTTTCGAGAGTTGCTAAGGAGCGTGCGAGAGGTGGCATTAGGCGCTTACGCGCATCAAGATGTACCGATTGAGAAGCTGGTCGAGGAGTTGCAGCCAGAGCGAGATTTGAGCTACTCGCCACTGTTTCAAGTGGGGTTTGCCTTGCAAAACGGCTTGACGCAGACTCTAGAATTGCCAGGGCTGACATTAAATTCCCATGAAATTGATACCGGAACCGCTAATTTCGACTTGATGCTATTTCTGGAAGAAACTGAGCGGGGGTTGATAGCGACGTGGGAGTACAGCACCAACCTGTTCCAACCCAGCACGATCGCGCGGATGCACGGGCATTTTCAGATTTTGCTGGAAGGAATTATCGGCAATGCCGACACGCGCATTTCAGAGTTGCCATTGTTGAGCGATCGCGATCGGCATCAACTCCTAATCGAGTGGAATAATACGCAAGTCGATTATCCAAAAGATTCCACCATTCACCAATTATTTGAAGCGCAGGTCGATCGAAATTCCGATGCAATTGCAGTCGTATTTGAAGACCAAAAACTTACCTACCGCGAACTGAATGAACGAGGAAATCAAGTCGCGCACTACCTGCAAAAACTCGGTGTAAAACCAGAAGTTTTGGTGGGAATTTGTACGGAGCGATCGCTCGACATGATTGTCGGTTTGCTCGGCATTCTCAAAGCAGGCGGCGCTTACGTTCCCATCGATCCGAGTTATCCCCTAGAGCGCATTGCCTATATTTTGTCAGATGCTCGAGTAAAAATCCTTGTAACTGAGCAAAAAATGCTGGCTTTACTGCCAGAACAGGAAGCGCAATTGGTATGCTTGGATGCAGATTGGGGTAGAATTTCTCAACAGAGCCAAGCGAACCCCGACCAACGCGCTAACTCCGACAACTTAGCCTACACCATTTACACTTCCGGCTCTACAGGAAAACCAAAAGGCGTACAAATCTACCACCAGTCTTTGGTCAACTTCTTAAATTCCATGCGCGAGGCTCCGGGATTAACAGAGTCGGACATTTTACTGGCGGTCACTACCATCTGTTTTGATATTGCGGCTCTAGAAATTTATCTGCCCTTGATGGTAGGGGCAAAGATAGTATTAGCAAGTCGAGAAGTCACCGCCAATGGCGAACTATTGCTCTCTACATTGCAGAACTGTGGTGTCACAGTTTTGCAAGCAACGCCTGCCACATGGCGCTTGTTGCTGGCGGCTGGCTGGGAAAGTAGCCCTCAATTAAAAATGCTCGCCGGCGGCGAAGCCTTGCCACGAGAACTGGCCGATCGGCTATTAGAAAAAGGCGGTTCTCTGTGGAATATGTACGGGCCAACAGAAACGACAGTTTGGTCAACAACTTGCCACGTCAATGCTTTGGAATCTCGGCATCGACGCCAAAATGTTCCTGAGACGATCGGACGCCCGATCGCGAATACTGAAATCTACATTCTCGATGGCAATCTCCAAGCGGTTCCGGTGGGAATTGTTGGCGAACTGCACATCGGCGGTGACGGATTGGCTAGAGGTTATCTGAATCGCCCGGAATTAAACGCCGAAAAATTTATTTCTCACCCATTCCGCGATCGCCCGGGGGCGCGCCTGTACAAAACCGGGGACTTAGCCCGATACCTGAGCGATGGAAATATCGAATATGTCGATCGCATTGACAATCAGGTCAAGGTGCGGGGCTTCCGCATCGAACTCGGCGAGATTGAAGCGGCATTAAGCCAGCACCCGAACGTGCGACAAGCTGTGGTTGTGGTTCGAGAAGATGAACCAGGCAATAAATGTTTAGTGGCTTATGCAGTGCTCAGCCAAGAGGGCGCGATCGCCGCAAGTGAATTGCGTTCTTTCCTGAAGGAGAAGCTGCCGGAATATATGCTGCCTTCGGCTTTTGTGCTGCTAGATGCGCTGCCGCTGACGCCGAATGGAAAAGTAGACCGCAAAGCGCTGAAAGCGCCCGATACAGAAAACTTCCCATTAAACGCCGCTTTGGCACCTCGCACTCCGGAAGAACAGTTACTCGCTGAAATTTGGAGCAATGTACTCGGCGTCAAACAAATAGGAATTGGCGACAATTTCTTCGAGCTCGGAGGACATTCCCTGCTAGCAACGCAACTGATTGCTAAAGTGCGAGAAACGTTTCAGGTAGAGTTGCCGCTGCGGAGTTTGTTTCAGTCTCCGACGGTGGAAAGTTTGGCAGAAGCGATCGCCATCGCTAAAGCGCAGCAGGCGATCGAACCCCGCGCCCTTGTGCAACTGCCTGCAATCGTCCCCGATCCTCAAAATCGCTACGAACCATTTCCGCTCAATGAAATGCAGCAGGCTTACTGGATCGGGAGAAATAGCTTTTTTGAAATGGGGAATGTCGCTATTCACGGCTATGTAGAAATTGAAGGCGACGATATAGATTTAGAGCGGTTTAGCCTGGCGTGGCAGCGAGTGGTGGAACGCCACGATATGCTGCGCGCGATCGTCCATCCAGACGGGCAACAGCAAATTTTAGAAACAGTGCCAGCTTATGCAATTCCAGTATTAGATTTGCGCGGGCAAAGCCCAGAGGCGGTGAATTCCCAACTCCAAGCAATTCGCGAGTCCCTGTCTCACCAAGTGCTGCCGCTCGATCGCTGGCCGCTTTTCGAGATTCGCGCCTCACTGATACGTGATCGCCGCATCCGCTTGCACGTCAGCATTGACGCCTTGTGCATTGACGGTTGGAGCTATCAAATTCTCTTCCGAGATTTGGTGACGTTTTACCGCAATCCCAACGCAGCGATTCCCTACGGGATAGCTCCGCCGCGCGTGCCTTTGCAACTGTCATTCCGCGACTACGTTTTAGCTGCGATCGCGCTCCAAGATTCCTCATTTTTCCAGCAATCTTTAGAGTATTGGAAAAATCGCCTCGCCACTCTGCCACCAGCGCCCGAACTCCCCTTAGCCAAGCATCCGAGTTCCCTGACACAGCCTCGCTTCAAGCGCTGGAGCGCTCAGCTAGAGCCGGAAACCTGGAAAAAACTTAAAGCCAGAGCCGCGCGATCGGCGCTTTCTCCCACAGGCGTTTTCCTGGCTGCTTATGCCGAAGTTCTGGGGCTGTGGAGCAAAAGCCCTCGGTTTACCCTCAACGTGCCGCGTTTCAATCGCCTTTCGCTGCACCCGCAAGTCAACGACATTATCGGCGAGTTTGCCTCGTTTACTTTGCTGGAAGTAGACAACTCGCGCCGAGAAAGTTTTGAAGTTCGGGCAAAACGCCTGACTCAGCAGCTTTGGCTCGATTTAGAGCACCAGTACGTCAGCGGCGTGCGCGTTTTGCGAGAATTGGCGCAACTGCACCGGATGACATCGGCGGCACCCATGCCAGTGGTATTTACGACTAATCCGCAGAATAACCCCGGACAAAGCGATTCTTCCATACTGGGCGCGATCGCAGAAATCGGAGAGGTTGTTTATGTCGTCGGTCAAACTCCCCAAGTTTGGATAGACAATCAGTACAGCGAAGCTGGCGGCACTCTATTCTTGAACTGGGATGCGGTGGAAGAACTCTTCCCGCCAGGGATGATTGACGATATGTTTGACGCCTATTGCCACCTGTTGCAGCGCCTCGCAAGCTCGGAGTCAGCTTGGCAGGGAACGGCGCAGTTGCAGCAGCAACCCGTGGCTAAGGGCATCGAAGCACCCATTCCCGATGTATTGCTGCACGAATTGTTTGCTGAGAAAGTCACGTCGCGATCGCACGAACCCGCCATCATTACGCGCGATCGCACCCTCACCTACGAGGAACTATACCGGCGATCGAATCAAGTAGCTCACCGATTGCGGAAGCTGGGAGCTCGCCCTAACCAGTTGGTTGCCGTCGTCATGGAAAAAGGATGGGAGCAAATCGTCGCTGTGCTGGGCATTCTGGCATCCGGGGCAGCTTATTTGCCCGTAGATGCGGCGCTGCCAAAAGAGCGGCTGTGGTATTTGCTGGAAAATGGCGAAGTTGAGATTGTTTTGACGCAATCTCAGTTAAATCAGCGCCTGGAATGGCCGGAAAATGTGCGGCGAATTTGTCTCGATAACGACGAATTGGCTGCCGAAAGCAGCGAAGCTTTAGAGGCGGTGCAGGAACCGGAAGATTTAGCTTATGTGATTTATACTTCCGGCTCAACAGGCTTGCCGAAAGGCGTGGCGATCGCGCACCGAGGTGCAGTCAATGCGATCGCTCAGACCAACCAAGTGTTTAATGTGGCCGAGTGCGATCGCGCGATCGCAGTCACCGCACTGCACCACGATATGTCGGTTTACGATATCTTCGGCATCCTAGCGGCCGGGGGAGCGATCGTCATTCCCGATGCCGCACAACGGCTAGACCCCGCTCACTGGGCTCAATTGATGGTAAAAGAGCGCGTCACTATTTGGAACTCGGTTCCGCCGATGATGGAAATGCTGCTCGATTACGCTGGCGCACGTTCTGAGGTGTTGCCGGAGTGCTTGCGCTGGGCGTTTCTCGGCGGAGACTGGATACCGATAACGCTGCCTGAGAGGTTAAGGGCGATCGTCAAAGAATGTCGCGTTGTCAGTGTCGGCGGGCCAACCGAAACTACTCTTTGGAATATCTGGTATCCGGTAGAAACTGTTGATTCTTCTTGGAACAGCATTCCCTACGGATCGCCGATCGCCAATACACGCTATTACATTTTGAATCAAAGGCTGGAAGACTGTCCCGTCTGGGTTGCCGGCGAGATGTGCTGTGCCGGAGTGGGACTGACAAAAGGATACTGGCGGAATGAAGAAAAAACTCGCGCCAGCTTCGTCACGCACCCCGTCACGGGCGAACGCTTGTACCGAACGGGAGATTTAGGGCGCTTCCTCCCTGACGGCAACATCGAATTTTTAGGGCGAGAAGACTTCCGCATCAAAATTCGGGGATACCGCATCGAGGCCGGAGAAATTGAAGCCGCTTTGAACCAGCACCAGGCAGTGCGATCGTGTGTAGTAACGGCATTCGGGGAAGATCGCAGTCAGAAACGGTTAATAGCGTATGTGGTTCCCCAACAAAATGCAGCGCCAGAAACTTGCGAATTGCGGCAATTTCTCAGCCAAAAGCTGCCCGAATATATGCTGCCGTCTGCATTTGTCATGCTGGAGGCGCTGCCGCTATCTGCCAATGGAAAAGTAGACCGCAAAGCTCTTCCCGCACCGGATGCTGCCTTCCTTCCGAAAACCTTTGTCGCGCCTAACACCCCGGTTGAAAAAGTTCTCACAGGCATCTGGGCTGAAATACTCGGAGTGGAAAAAATCGGCATTCACGACAACTTTTTTATCGATTTAGGAGGGCACTCCCTACTAGCAACGCAAATCATCTCAGCCGTGCGCGACACCTTCGGGGTAGATGTCCCCATGCGCTCCTTCTTCGAGTCGCCTACGGCATCCGAGCAAGCCGCTGCCCTGGTGGAAAATCCCGCGCAGCGAGAGAACGTTGAAAATACCGCTCAATTGCTGCTGAGTCTTGCGGAACTTTCCGATGAAGAAGTAGAGCGAATGCTAGCCGAGAAAACTTCTGTCGGCGATCGGGAATTGGCGATCGCCTCTCCCTCTACTTATTAATTCCAGCAGTCTAGTCAAAATTAATCAGGGTCAAATGAGCTATTTGAAACTATCTGCAAAAAAACGCGCATTGCTGGAAGTGATGCTACGAGAAAAGGGGGTAGAATCCTCAAGCGATCGCAGAATTCCTAGAAGGAAAGAAGGCGACTCGCTCCCCTTGTCTTTCGCCCAGCAACGGCTGTGGTTTTTCGACCAGTTCGAGGCAGGAAAATCTTTCTACAATCTCCCAGGCGCTATCCGGCTCAAAGGCAAATTAAATGTCGCCGTGTTGCAGCAAACTTTCAACGAAATTGTCAACCGGCACGAAGCTTTGCGATCGACTTTTACTGAGGTTCAGGGACAGCCAATTCAAGTCATTGCTCCTCCTGGAACTCCCCTGCGACTGCCAGTAATAGACCTGCGAGAACTGCCCCAGAGCGATCGAGAGGCAGCCGTAAATCAGCTATCTGCAAAGGAAGCGCAACAGCCCTTTGACTTAGAGCGAGGCCCCTTGCTGCAGACATCTTTGCTACAGCTTAGCGAAGAAGAATACGTCCTGCTGCTGACGATGCACCACATCGTTTCAGATGGCTGGTCGATAGGAGTGCTGGCGCGGGAACTGGCGGCAATTTACGAAGCCTTATCCGCCGGAAACCAACCGCAGCTTCCAGAGCTTCCCGTGCAGTATGCCGACTTTGCGATCTGGCAGCGCAACTGGCTCTGCGGCGAAGTGCTGCAAACTCAGCTTGCGTACTGGAAGCAACAGTTGGAGGGAGCGCCTCCCTTGCTGGAACTGCCTGCCGATCGACCCCGCCCTCCTATTCAAACCTCCGAAGGCGCAACCCAGTCGGTATTGCTGTCTGAGGATCTGACAGCCGCCCTCAAAAACCTCAGCCAGCGGGAGGACGTTACCCTGTTTATGACGCTGCTGGCGGCATTTAAAGCGCTGCTTTACCGCTATACAGGGCGGACAGACTTGGTAGTCGGCTCGCCGATCGCCAACCGCAACCGCGCGGAAATAGAAGGGCTTATTGGCGTATTCGTCAATACGCTGGTGTTGCGGACTGACGTTTCCGGCGATCCTACTTTTCGAGAATTGCTTCAACGCTTGCGCGAGGTGACTTTGGGAGCCTACGCGCACCAAGACTTGCCATTTGAGAAACTGGTTGAGGAACTGCAACCCGAGCGCAGTCTGAGTTATAACCCGGTATTTCAGGTTATGTTCCAGTTGCGGAATAACCCCATGCCGCCCTTGGATCTGCCCGGATTGACTTTAAGTATGCTCGAGGTCGAAACGAATACGACGCAGTGTGATTTGAGCTTGGATTTAGAAGAAGTGGGGGAAAGGCTGCAAGCCTCAGTGCAATACAGCACGGATTTGTTCGATCACGCCACCATTACCCGGATGCTCGGACACCTGCAAACCTTGTTGGAAGGTATCGCCACTAATCCAGAGCAGCACCTCTCCAGCTTGCCCCTGCTGACTGCTGCCGAAAAGCAGCAACTGCTGCAGTGGAATAACACCAATACGGGTTATTTGCCCAACCAGTGCCCGCAGGATCTGTTTGAAAAACAGGTGGAGCAAACCCCCGACGCCCCGGCGGCAGTCTTTGACAACCAGCAGCTAACCTACCAACAGCTCAACGCCAAGGCCAACCAAATCGCGCATTACTTGCAAAAGCTGGGAGCAAGTCCAGAGGTGCTGGTGGGCGTTTGCGCCGATCGCTCTCTAGAGGCGATCGCGGCTTTTCTGGGCGTCCTCAAAGCAGGTGCAGCCTACCTGCCCCTAGACCCCGCTTACCCGCCGAAGCGCTTGGCTTATATGCTCGAAGACGCCGCGGCACCACTGCTGCTGACGCAACAACACCTGTTAAACAAGCTCCCCCCGCACTCCTGCAAAGTCGTTTGTTTGGACGCAGACTGGGAGCAAGTTGCCCTGGAGAGCGAAGAAAACCCCTCTAACACAGCCACGCCTGAAAACCTCGCTTACGTTACCTACACCTCGGGTTCTACTGGACGCTCTAAAGGGGTGGCAGTCAATCGCAGCAGTCTGGTAAATGCCTATTTAGGCTGGGAAACCGCTTATAGACTTCGCTCTGGGGTAACATCTCACCTGCAGATGGCCAGCTTCTCCTTCGACGTTTTTAGCGGCGACTTGATGCGATCGCTGTGTTCTGGCGGCAAACTGGTGCTGTGCGATCGCCAGAAGCTGCTCGCGCCGCAGGAACTCTACGAACTGATGCTGCAGCAAAAGATCGACTTTGCCGAATTCGTTCCCGCCGTCTTGAGGAACCTGATCCAGTACCTAGAAGAGAGCGGACAGCGGCTCGACTTTATGAAAATCCTCGTCTGCGGCTCAGACAGTTGGTATGGCTCGGAATATGAAAAATTCCGGCAATTTTGCGGCAGAGAAACTCGGTTGATTAACTCCTTTGGCATCACTGAAGCCACGATCGACAGTTGCTATTTTGAAAGCGCGGCGGGAAATTTAGCGGGCGAGCAGTTAGTCCCCATCGGACGGCCCTTTCCCAACACCCAGCTTTACATCTTAGACGCTGCCTTGGGGCCCGTGCCGATCGGCGTTCCCGGAGAACTGCACGTCGGCGGTGCAGGCTTGGCGCGGGGCTATCTCAACCGCCCCGAATTAACCGCTGAGAAATTCATTGCCAACCCCTTCTGCGAAGAAATTTCTTCTTTCGGGCCTTCAAATCGCCTTTACAAAACTGGGGATTTAGCTCGCTACTTGCCAGACGGCAATATCGAGCTAATTGGTCGCATTGACAATCAGGTGAAAATTCGCGGCTTCCGCATCGAGCTCGCAGAGATTGAGGCGGCACTCTCCCAGCATCCGGCAGTGCGGGAAAGCGCGGTTTTGGTGTGGGAAAAGGCGAATGCTCGCAAGCGTCTCGTCGCTTACGTCGTCCCCGACGCCCGAGAGCAAAATTCTTCACTCTCTTCTAGCGAGCTGCGCCAGTTCCTGCAAGAACGCTTGCCAGAGTATATGGTGCCGTCTGCCTTCGTCTTGCTGGAGAAACTGCCTCTAACGCCTAACGGCAAGCTCGATCGGGCTGCGCTCCCAGCGCCAGACTTGACGCGATCCGACTTGGAAGAGACTTTCGCGGCTCCTGGCAGCAGCCTCGAGCAGCAGCTAGCCAGTATTTGGATGGAGGTTCTCGGAATCGAGCGAGTGGGCATACACGACAACTTTTTCGAGTTGGGCGGAGATTCGATTCTCAGCATTCAGATTGTCGCCAAAGCCAATCGAGCGGGGATTCAACTGACTCCCAAACTGCTATTCCAGCACCAGACGATCGCGTTTCTGGCAGCCGCTGCTGGCACTGTCGAGGCTGTGCGAGCCGAGCAAAAACCGGTGACGGGCGCGGTGCCGCTGACTCCCGTGCAGCAGTGGTTCTTTGAAGAAAATTTTGCCTTTCGGCATCACTGGAATCAAGCCGTGATGTTAGAAGTGCGGCAACCCCTCGAAGCAGTGCTGCTGGAGCGAGCGTTCGCGCAACTTCTGACGCACCACGACGCCCTGCGCCTGCGCTTTGCCCCCGGCGAATCTGGCTGGCAGCAGTTCAATGCGGAACCGGGGGGAGCCGTGCCGTTTGAAAAATTAGATTTATCTAATGTGTTGACAAATGAGCAAAATTGTGCTATTTTGTCTAAAGCCGATGCACTACAGGCAAGCTTAAACCTGTCAGAAGGACCGATCGGGCGCGCTGTTCTGTTCGATCTGGGGGCGCAGCAACCTTCGCGCCTGCTAATAGTTATCCACCACTTAGCTGTCGATGGCGTATCGTGGCGAATTTTGCTCGAAGACTTGCAGAATGCCTGCGAACAGTTGAGCAGGGGTCTTGCAATCTCGCTGCCGCCGAAGACGACATCTTTCAAACATTGGGCACAGCGGCTGGTTGAATATGCTCAGTCAGAAGCATTGCACCAAGAATTCGATTACTGGCTGGCACACCTGCAAAAGCCGATTTCTCCCCTGCCAGTAGATTTCGCTGGGGGAAGCAATGCGGTAGCGCAGTCGCGCATCGTGTCGGTGGCGATCGCTGCTGAAGACACTAACGTCTTGCTGCACGAAGTTCCCAAAGTCTACCGAACTCAAATTAACGACGTTCTGCTGGCAGCACTGGCGTGGGCGTTTGCCCAGTGGACCCGAGAGCCATCGCTGCTGGTTGATTTAGACGGGCACGGGCGGGAAGATATCTTCCCAGATGCAGACGTTTCGCGGACTGTGGGTTGGTTTACTTCCGTGTTTCCGGTACTGCTGTCGATCGGCGAAGCTTCCACTCCCGCAGATGGCTTAAAGGCTGTGAAAGAACAGTTGCGCGCCATCCCAAATCGCGGTATGGGTTACGGGTTACTGCGATATCTCGGCGGCGAAATTTCCCAGAAACTGATCTCCCTCCCTGCAGCAGAGGTGAGTTTCAATTACTTCGGACAGTTCGACCAAGTTCTCCCTGAATCATCTTTATTTGCCCTGTCTGGGGAATCCGTCGGGCAGCCTTTCAGTCCCGAAGGAAACCGCAGCTATTTGATAGAAATTAACGGATTTGTTGCGGGCGGGCAGTTGCGAATGGATTGGACTTACAGCGAGGAAATTCACCGACGTTCTACGGTGGAGAATTTAGCGCAAAAATTTGCCGAAGCCCTGCGAGCGATCGCCCTGGCTTCCCAGGAACCCGAAGCATTCGGCTGCACTCCCTCTGACTTTGCAGAATTCAAGTGGAGTCAGTGGACGCAAAACGACCTAGAAGACATTCTTTCAGCAATTGGAAAAGTTTGAAATGGGCAAAGCAAACGTTGAAGATTTTTACCCCCTCTCGCCCATGCAGCAGGGGATGCTCTTTCACACCCTCTACTCTCCCAACTCCGGAGTTTATTTCGAGCAATTAACTTGCACGCTTCGCAAACTGGCGAACGCGCAGGCATTCAAGCAGGCGTGGCAGCACGTGACCGATCGACATCCCATCTTGCGTACTTCCTTTGTCTGGGAAGGCCTCAAAGAACCCGTTCAAGTCGTCTACCGACAAGCCCAACTGCCTTGGGAGGAGTGCGACTGGCAAGGACTCGCGCCCGCAGCACAGCAACAGCAGCTAGAAACCTTTCTCAAAAGCGATCGCGAGCGGGGTTTCGATATGCGGCAACCGCCGTTGATGCGGATGACTCTGATCAAACTGGCACAAGATACTTATTATTTCATCTGGAGCCACCACCACCTGCTGCTAGATGGCTGGTCTAACCCCGCCATCCTCACAGAAGTCTTTGATTTTTACCAAGCCGAACTCAACGGCGAGCAATTATCCTTGCCGCGCCCGCGCCCCTATCGCGACTACATTGTTTGGATACAGCAGCAGAATTTGTCTGAGGCTGAGTCGTTTTGGCGGCAGCGCCTCCAAGGCTTTACCGCACCCACGCCGATGCCAATTGAGCGGGATTTTGGGTCCGCGGCGGGAGAAGAAAGCGATCGGGAACAGCAAATCCTGCTGTCTGTAGCGACAACAGCAGCACTGCGATCGTTAGCTCGGCAGCAGCAATTGACGCTAAATACTCTAGTACAAGGAGCCTGGGGGCTGCTTCTGAGCCACTACAGTGGCGAGGAAGACGTTATTTTTGGAACGGTTGTCTCCGGTCGTCCACCAGACTTGGCGGGAGTAGAATCGATGGTGGGGATGTTCGTCAACACCCAGCCCGCGCGCGTCAAGATTCGCCAAAAAGACTCGCTGCTGTCTTGGCTCAAGCAGTTGCAGGATCGACAAATAGAGGCGCGGCAGTACGAATACAGCCCCTTGGTAGAGGTGCAGCGGTGGAGCGAAGTGTCGCGCGGGCTGCCTTTGTTTGACTCGCTGGTAGTTTTTGAGAACTATCCCTTAGAGTCTTCTTTGCAGAAGCGGGTTAAAAACCTGGAAATAGAAAGCGTTCTTTCTTTTGAAAAGACGAACTATGCCCTAACGCTGACGGTGGTGCCGGGTGAGGAGTTGGCGCTCAAAATTGGTTACAACAGCAACCGCTTTGAGGACAGTGCGATCGCGCGGATGCTCGGACACCTGCAAACTTTACTAGAGGGAATGACTGCCAATCCTGAGCGGAAACTGTCAGAATTGCCCCTATTGAGCGCCGCCGAACGCCAGCAATTACTTGTCCAGTGGAACGACACCCAAGCGGATTACCCCAAAAATTCCTCAATTCACGAATTATTTGCAGCGCAAACAGAGCGAACCCCAGATGCAGTAGCTGCAATTTGCGAAAATGAACAATTGACTTACCGCGAATTGAATGCCAAAGCCAACCAAATCGCGCATTACCTGCAATCTCTAGGTGTAAAACGCGAAGTTTTGGTGGGAATTTGCTTAGAGCGATCGCTGGAAATGCTGGTAGCCATTTTGGGCATTTTAAAAGTCGGTGCCGCTTACGTTCCTGTCGATCCTGCTTATCCCCAAGAACGCCGATCCTTCATGCTGGCGGACGCAAAAGTTCCGATGCTTTTGACTCAAAAAAACCTCCTAGAAACCCTCCCCGAACACAGCGCAAAAGTCGTCTGTATCGACGCCGAATGGGAGGAAATTTCCCGCCAGAGCGATCGCAACCCCGCTGTTAAAGTGCCAGCCGAAAACCTCGCTTACGTCCTGTACACTTCCGGCTCCACAGGCACTCCCAAAGGCGTACTCGGCACCCACCGAGGCACAGTCAATCGCTGTTTTTGGAATCCCTACCCTTTTATCGAAGCAGATATTTGCTGTCAAAAAACGTCCTTAAATTTTGTCGATTCGGTTTGGGAAATCTTTGCTCCTTTGCTGCATGGGTTGCCCACTGTGATTATTCCCGATCGAGCCGTCAAAGATATTAACCAATTCCTTCAAACCTTATCAAAGCAAAATGTAACCCGACTGGTGCTGGTTCCTTCTTTGTTGCGCGCTATCTTAGATTCCTTCCCTGATTTAGACAGGCGTTTGCCTCAATTAAAATATTGGATTTGCAGCGGAGAAACTCTGCCGATGGAACTTTGCCAGCAATTTCGAGAGCAGATGCCCCAGCGGATATTAATCAATCTTTATGGCTCTTCGGAAGTAGCTGCGGACGTGACGTGGTACGATGCAACTAACTGTGTCGAGAAAGTTCCAATCGGTCGCCCGATCGCCAACACGCAAATTTATCTGCTCGATCGCAATTTGCAACCCGTTTCGATAGGAATTCCCGGCGAGATTTACGTCGGCGGGGATGGATTGGCACAGGCCTACTTAAACCGCCCCGACTTAACCTCGGAAAAATTCATTTCTAACCCGTTTGGGCAAGAAAAATTAGATTTTCTCGGTAATTCTCATCAAAAAGTTTTGTTCAAAACAGGCGATATCGGTTGTTACCTGCCGGATGGTAATATAGAATTTCTGGGCCGTGGCGATTGCCAAGTAAAAATTCGCGGTTTCCGCATCGAACTCGGAGAAATAGAGGCAGCACTTTCTCAACATTCTTCTGTGTCCACCGCTGCTGTTTTGCTTCAAGAAAATGAACCAGGCAATCAACGCCTAGTCGCTTACCTAGTTCCTGACTCAGGGTTCAGAAATCAGCACCCAGAATTTATTTCCGAACTGCGTTCATTTTTGAAGCACAAACTGCCCGATCACATGGTGCCTTCAGCTTTTGTGCTATTAGATGCGCTGCCACTAACGCCCAACGGAAAAATTGACCGCCTCGCCTTATCTCAAAGGTGCGATTACGTTTCTGATGAAACAGCCTTCACTGAGCCACAAACGCCCACAGAGGAAGAAATTGCTGAAATTTGGACTGCTCTTTTAGGGCTAGAAAAAGTAGGAACTAACCAAAACTTTTTTGATCTCGGCGGTCACTCTCTGATGGCAACACAGTTAATATCGCGAGTGCGATCGTGCTTTGGGATAGAGTTAGCGCTGTGCGATTTTTTTGCCGCTCCCACCATTCAGAATTTAGCTGAACTGGTAGAGGAAGAAATTCTGGCAAACGCCGATGCTAACCAGATAGATAAATTGCTCGATTTCTTAGAAAATAGTGATGTAGAGTCAGCACAAACTGTAATGGTGGCTGAGCAAAAATCGCGTTTGTAAAAAAGCCTAAAAAGCCCTATCCCCTTTATGCTTCGCTAGGGGATAGGAAAGAAAAAAAGCCCATTTAAAAGGAGGAATTCGGGATGACTAAAGTAACAGTAAAAGCCCAATATTTCCAACACGGAATACAGCCATTAAAAGCTTCAGCTACCCCACTTGAAGAAAAGTTAATGGAGCTATTCAGTGCCTCAGAAAATTCCTTTTTGGCAGAAGAAGCAATGGAGGAGCGAATTTCTGCCCTAGTTCAAGACTTTTTGTACGCAAAAACCGCTAGTACAGATATTGACTTAGAGTTAATTATTCAGGAGTTTAGGGAAAACAAAATTCCCGCCCTTCCTACAGATGTTGGGAATTATATCGATGATTTGACCCAAACCCTCGTTGCCCATTCCATTCATACATCTTCCCCCCGATATATCGGTCACATGACGAGCGCACTTCCCTATTTTGTGCGCCCGATCGCGAAGCTTGTAACCGCGATGAATCAAAATTTAGTCAAGATGGAAACTGCCAAAGTTTTAAGCCCCTGTGAGCGCCAGACTTTGGCAATGATGCACCGATTAATTTACGATTTTTCTGAGGATTTTTATAACCAGCACATTCAAAAAAATGAGAGCACGCTCGGTATCATGGTAACGGGCGGCACCCTAGCTAATATCACCGCCCTGTGGTGCGCTCGCAACGCTTCTTTAGGGCCAAAAAATAACTTTGGTGGCATTGAAAAAGAAGGTTTGTACGCAGCTTTAGAGTTTTACGGCTACAAGGGAATGGTGATAATCGGCTCCAATTTGATGCACTATTCTTTTGAAAAGGCTGCCGGTTTATTAGGCATTGGCGATCGCAATCTCCTAAAAATCCCCACCGATTCCAATCACCGCATGGATTTGGCAGCGCTGCGCCAAACTGTAGCCGAATGTCGCGATCGCAACCTGCACATTCTGGCAATTGTCGGTATCGCCGGCAGCACCGATTCGGGAAGTATCGATCCGCTTCCAGAAATAGCCGCGATCGCGCAATCCGCAAACGCTCACTTTCACGTCGATGCCGCTTGGGGCGGCCCCGTGCTTTTTTCCGAACGTCACCGGCACAAATTCGCAGGCATTGAACTAGCAGATTCCGTCACCATAGATGGACACAAACAAATGTATTTGCCAATGGGAATCGGTCTGGTTTTATTCCGCAATCCCCAAACTGCCAAAGTTATTGAAAAACACGCGCCCTACACGGTGCGAAAAGACTCGATCGATCTAGGCAAGCGCTCTCTCGAAGGCTCTCGACCAGGTGCGAGTTTGTTCTTGCAAGCCGCCTTGAATATCATCGGCCATCAAGGCTATGAGTTTTTGATAGATGCAGGCATCCATAAAACGCAGCACTTGGCCAATTTAATTCGGGAAAATCCAGCATTTGAATTGCTGCTAGAACCGGAAATTAATATTCTTTTATACCGCTACATTCCAGAAATATTCAGCGAAAAAGCAGCCCAAAAACAACTAACCGAAGCAGACAACCACTTCATTAATCAATTTAACGAGCGCCTTCAGGAGGCCCAGCGGCGAGCCGGTCACACCTTCGTGTCGCGAACAACCGTGCAAAACACCTGTTATGGCAAAAACATTCCCATTGTTGCTTTTCGAGTCGTCCTTGCCAACCCCCTCACCACTGAAGCAGATATCAACGTTGTTTTAAACGACCAGCTAAAAATAGCAGCAAAGCTTTCCTTAACTATCACAAACAGCGACCACTGCGAGGAGGTGAATCATCATGTCTACTAATCGTTCAGAACGACTAAAAAACCTCTCGCCCCAGAAGCGAGCGATCCTCCTCAAAGCATTGGGCAAAGAGGCAGTACAGGCTGAGCAATCTAAGCGCATTCCCAGGCGATCGCAGCAAAATTATGCTCCCCTTTCTTTTGCCCAGCAACGGCTGTGGTTTCTCGATCGATTGTCTCCCGAAAACCCTGCCTACAACCTTCCTGCTGCTGTGCGTTTGCAAGGACAATTAAATTTGTCGGCACTGCAACAAACACTCAATGAAATTGTCAGGCGTCACGAAGTTTTACGCACTGCTTTTGCAGAAGTGGACGGGGAACCTGTCCAACTGATTTCTCCTTCCTTGGATTTCGCTTTGTCGGTGGTAAACTTGCGACATTTACCAGAAACTGAGCAGCAAGCTGAAATAGAGCAGCGTACTCTTGAAGAAGCCCAACGCCCCTTTGACTTAACGCGATCGCCCTTACTGCGCGGCACTCTGCTGCAACTTAGTTCGGCAGAATATGTGTTGCTGCTGACGATACACCACATTATTTCTGATGGTTGGTCTATGGGGGTATTGGTGCGAGAAGTGGCCGCACTTTATGAAGCTTTTTCCAATAACAAACCCTCTGCCCTGCCTGAACTGGCCATACAGTATGCCGACTTCGCCAGTTGGCAGCGGCAGCATTTCCAGGGAGAGAAATTAGAAAAACAGCTCGCTTATTGGAAACAGCAATTGGGAGGCGGTTTAGCTGTGCTGTCAACAGATCGGCAGCGTTCTCCCGTGCAAACTTTCCGAGGGTCGCAGCAATCTTTTGTGATTTCTGCTTCTTTAACTGAAAGGCTGAAAACCCTCAGTCAGCAACAAGATGTCACGCTATTTATGACGTTGTTGGCAGCATTTCAATCATTGCTATCCTGCCACATAAAGCAGGATAACCTCGCTATTGGCTCTCCTATTGCCAACCGCAACCTCCTTGAATTAGAGGAACTAATTGGATTTTTTGTCAATACTTTAGTGCTACGAATTGACACCGCAGGTAATCCAACTTTCCGCGAACTACTCGGTCGAACACGCGAGGTAGCGTTAGCAGCTTACGCTCACCCGGATGTTCCTTTTGAAAAGCTTGTGGAGGAATTGCACCCGGAGCGAAATCTCAGCTATAACCCGCTGTTTCAAGTGTGGTTTGTACTCCAGAATGCGCCCATGCCACCCCTGGAGTTAGCAGGTTTGACCTTGAGCATTTTGGAATTCGATGTCGGTATGTCGAGACACGACTTAAGCCTCACTCTCTGGGAGGTTTCAGAAGGAATTCAAGGCTTGTTTGACTACAAAACAGACTTATTTGAGGCTGCGACCATTGCCCGAATGGTGAGAGGTTTTCAAATCCTCCTCAACCAGGTAGTAATCCAGCCAGATATCAGGATCGACGACTTGGCAGAAATTCTTGCCGAAGCAGAAAGGCAGCACCAAATCGAGCAGGAAAAACAAATTCATCTTTCGGGAGTTAAAAAATTAAAAATGGCTAAACGCAAAGTAATGAAAAGTTGAAAAGGATGGCTCATATCAAATCTGTTAGCATCGAATTATTCCTATCTCTCTTCTCGACATCTGCGTTAATCTGCGTCAATCCCTTGTTATCTGCGGTAAAGAAGTTCTCTTTTTTTGACCGCAGATACAGGCAGATTAACACAGATTAACGCAGATGAATTAGATAGATTCCGGTTGCACCATCTGTGATTGTTGACTGTTGACTGAATTTTACTATGCCGATGCTACCGGAATTGATCTCCATCTCTCAGGTTTTTTCGGGAAAAAGGGATAAAGAGTTCCCCAAAGCAAAAACTATGACAAATACAAAAACAAAGAATTTCACTTCCCAAAAGTTAGGAACAGTTAGGCGCAAAGCCGTCAGCCTGTCCTCAGAGGAATTAGTCAAAACCGCCTACCTCCAGCCCGAAAACCTTCTACCTCTAGTTGTTCAGCCAACAGTAGAAAAATTAAATCTTGCAGGTTGGGCACAGAACAATCGCTCATCAATTGAAACGCAGTTATGGAAGCACGGAGGAATACTTTTTCGAGGCTTTGAAGTCGGCGGGGTGAATGGTTTCGAGCAGTTTATTCAAACTATTGCTGGCGATTTGTTGGAATATTCTTTTCGCTCGACTCCGCGCAGTCAGGTGAGCGGAAATATCTACACTTCCACCGAGTATCCTGCCGAGCAATTCATCCCACTGCACAATGAAATGGCTTATTCTCGCAATTGGCCGCTGAAAATCGCTTTTTTCTGCGTTAAGAAAGCAGAAGAGGGAGGAGAAACTCCGATCGCTAACAGCCGCAAAGTGTTTGAAAACCTGGATTCAAAGATTAGAGAAAAGTTTGGCCGAAAAAAGGTTATGTATGTGCGAAATTACGGCGGTGGCGTAGATTTACCCTGGCAAAATGTCTTCAATACTGATAGCAAAATAGAGGTAGAAGAGTATTGCAAAAAAGCGGGAATTGACTTAGAATGGAAAAGTGGCGATGGCTTGAGAACTCGGCAAATATGTCAAGCGGTCGCCCAGCACCCAAAAACTCAGGAAATGGTGTGGTTTAATCAAGCTCACCTCTTCCACATTTCCAATCTCGAACCCGTCGTTCGCAAAGAGCTTTTAACTTCTTTTAAACAGGAAGATTTACCCCGCAATGCTTATTACGGCGATGGCTCGCCCATTGAAGATTTTATATTAGACGAAATTCGTCGCTGCTATCAGCAAGAAACGATTGTTTTCCCTTGGGAAGAAGGAGATGTTTTGCTGTTAGATAATATGCTAGCCGCGCACGGACGCACGCCATTTTCGGGTTCGCGTCGGGTTGTTGTCGGTATGGCAGAAGCGTTTAGCTGTCAAGATATTTAGGCTTATTAAAGGAACTTGAGAAATGCAAAACGAAACAATCGAAGGGTTTAGACTTTCTCCACAACAACGACACCTGTGGAGGTTACAGCAAAATAATCCTAAACAGATCTATCGGGTGCGAGGTGGAATTTTAATTTCAGGAAACCTTGATAAAAAGATTCTTAAAAAGGCGCTGCAAAATGTCGTAAATCGGCACGAAATCCTGCGGACTAGCTTTCACTGCTTGTCTGGGATGACACTACCCCTGCAAGCGATCGCCAGCATTGGTGAAGTTCCTATCTCGGAACACAATCTCAGCGGTTTGTCTCCCGAAGAACAAGAATCTAAAATTGAAGCGCTTTTTCAGCAACTAAATCTGCTTGCTTTTGATTTTGAGCGCGGCCCACTTTGGCACATCTCTTTAGTCACTCTCGCCCAAGACAAGCACCTATTGCTGGGGAACTTCTCTGCCTTAATTGCAGATAGCGTCACCCTGAAAAATTTTACCCGCGAACTCAGTCTTTCCTACTCAGCCTATACGTGCCAAGAAGAAGCAGCCTATGAGCCAATGCAATATGCCGATATTGCTGAGTGGCAAAATGAGTTACTAGAATCAGAAGAAACGGCAAGCGGCAAAGAATACTGGCGAAAGCTGAACCTTGAATCTTGGGATTTATTAACACTTCCTTGGGAAAAGAAGAATGGAGAAGCGGAATTTTTGCCGCTAGTAGAAAGGGTGGAAATTCGGGGTAATTTGTTGAACAGCCTGGAAGCGATCGCCCCACAGCACAAAAGCGATATTTCTGCCTTCCTGCTGACTTGCTGGCAAATTCTCATTTGGCGGCTTACCAGAGAGCAAAACCCGATAATCGGCGTAGCCATTGACGGCAGAAAATATGAAGAATTAGAACACTCTCTGGGGCTGCTGTGCAAATACTTACCCCTACGATGCCCAGTGCAAGACGAGTTAAATTTCTCACAAGCGAGGCAGCAAGTTGAGCTTAATCTCAACGAGATGTCCAACTGGCAAGAATATTTTAGCTGGGAAGAAATCCTAGAAAACGAAAAAAGCAGCAGCTTTTGGCCCGTCTGCTTTGAGTTCCAAGCAGAGCCTAAG
The DNA here is from genome assembly GCF_036700465.1 of Microcoleus sp. T3_A4. Classification (NCBI taxonomy): domain Bacteria; kingdom Bacillati; phylum Cyanobacteriota; class Cyanophyceae; order Oscillatoriales; family Microcoleaceae; genus Microcoleus; species Microcoleus sp. T3_A4. The sequence goes on from NZ_JAUBOY010000005.1 coordinate 92,674, forward strand.
AACTATGGTAATTCAGACGTTTCATTTTCCCTTGTTCGGCAAGATGCCTGCCTAGAGCCATTCAAACTCAAGCTCTCCTGCCTCCGCCTGTGCAATTCCCTAAGCGCTGAATTTCACTATGATTCCGCTTTATTTGGTGCGGCAGATATAAAGCGCTTGTCACAACACTTTCAGGCGCTCTTAGAAAGCACAGTCAAAAATCCCGAAGTCGCTATCAGTCAGGTAGACATACTGAGCGATCGCGATCGGCTGCAACTTCTCATTGACTTTAACCAAACTCAAAAAGATTACCCGACAAATAAATGCGTTCATCAGCTTTTTGAAGAACAAGCAGAACGCAACCCAGACAGCATTGCCGTCGTCTTTGAAAGTCAACAAATCACCTACCGAGAACTCAACGATCGCGCCAATCAACTCGCCCGTCACCTGCAAAACTTGGGAGTTGAACCAGAAGTCGTTGTTGGCATTTGCCTCGATCGCTCCTTAGAAACAATCGTAGGAATGCTGGGCGTACTCAAAGCCGGTGGTGCCTATTTACCGATCGATCCAACGACCCCAATAGAGCGCAAAGCGCTAATGCTAGAAGACGCTCAGGTGAAGGTTTTGCTCGTACAACAGCGGCTCATCGAAAGCTTGCCGAAAACTCAGGTAAATATTGTTTCCATCGATACAGACATTCCCACTACTTCTGCCTCTTACACGCCTCGCGCCTCTTCTGACAATTTAGCTTACGTCATCTATACTTCCGGTTCCACTGGCACGCCCAAGGGAGTCGCGATCGAACACCGGCAACTGCTCAATTACCTGTACGCTATTCAGGAAAGATTAAACTTGCCATCAGGTGCCAATTTTGCCACCGTTTCAACCTTCGCCGCCGACTTAGGAAACACAGCGATTTTCCCCGCCCTTTGTTTCGGCGGTTGCCTGCATATAGTATCCCAAGAACGCGCAACCGATCCAGAAGCGCTGAGTGAATATTTCGGCCGCAATCCCATCGACTGCCTCAAAATAGTTCCCTCTCACCTAGCCGCCCTTTTAAATTGCTCTCAACCCAAGTCTATTTTGCCTGGTAAACGGCTTGTTTTAGGAGGTGAATCTGCCAACTGGAGCTTAATTAAAACACTTCGCAATCTTGCTCCCAGTTGCTCAGTATTCAATCACTACGGGCCAACAGAAACAACTGTAGGTGTCCTGACTTATCAAGTAGAATTTGATAAAATTGGGTGCGATTTAGACACGGTTCCACTCGGTCTTCCGATTGCCAACACTCAGATTTATATCTTGGATTCTTACTTGCAGCCGGTGCCGATAGGCGTACCTGGTGAACTCTACATCGGCGGTGATAATTTGGCGCGCGGATATCTTAACCGCCCTGAATTAACCGCAGAAAAATTTATTCCCAATCCATTTGACGCGCAGTCACATCTTTATAAAACGGGTGATTTGGCTCGTTATTTGCCAGACGGAAACATCGAATTTATCGGGCGAATTGACGGCCAAGTAAAAATTCGCGGTTTCCGCATTGAATTGGGAGAAATTGAGGCGGTGCTGGGGCAGCATCCAGATATCGCGCAGGCTGTAGTTGTGGCGCGGGAAGACGAGATGGCACAAAAGCGCCTCGTGGCTTATTTGATTTCCGACCAGAAACAAGCACCTACCCACAAGGAAATTCGCAATTTTTTAACGTCAAAATTGCCGGAGTACATGGTGCCTTCTGCTTTTGTGATACTCAAAAGTTTGCCTTTAACTTCTAACGGAAAAGTAGACCGACGAGCACTGCCCGCACCTGACGCAATGCGACCGGAGTTGACAGGAAACTTTGTCGCCCCTCGCACAAATATCGAGGAAGTTTTAGCCGCTATCTGGGCTGAAGTTCTCAAAATTGAAAAAGTCGGCATTTACGACAACTTTTTTGAATTAGGAGGGCATTCCCTATTAGCAACTCAAGTAATTTCCAGAGTGCGCCAAGCATTTCAGGTCGAGTTGCCTTTGCACCGTTTATTTGAGTCGGCCACAGTCGCTGATTTTGCAGTAGCGATCGCGCAAAAGCAAGCCGAACAAACAGACAATGAAATCCTCGCTCAGGTGTTAGCAGACCTCGAGCAACTGTCAGAAGCACAAATTCAGGAAATTCTCGCCCAGCAAGGAGTCAGCAAATGAGTGATTTAATCGAACGCATCGCGGCTCTTTCTCCTGAAAAGCGCGAGTTGCTGTTGCAGCGACTAAACCAGAAAAAAGAAAGCGTTTCGCTAGAAAAAATTCTGCCTCAAAGTCGAGAGTCTAACACTTTTCCTCTGTCGTTTGCTCAACAGCGGTTGTGGTTTTTTGAGCAACTAACTCCAGGCAACTTTACCTATCACATCCTCGCCGGCGTGGGTTTGACGGGAACACTCGACGCGAGAGCCCTCGATCGCAGTCTCAACGAACTTGTCAAGCGTCATGAAGTTTTGCGAACGGCTTTTAAGACAATAAACGGGCAACCCGTTCAGGCGATCGCTTCCAATCTGGAATTGAAAATTTTAGAAATAGATTTGCGATCGCTTCCTGAAACTGAACGATCTCGCGAAGTTGAACGGTTAATCGCCGCAGAAGCAAAGCTTGCTTTCAACCTCTCACAAGCACCCTTATTGCGTGCCAAATTGCTGCACTTGAGCGATTCAAACTGGGTGCTGCTATTGAGTACGCACCACATCATTTCCGATGCCTGGTCAATGGGAATATTCATCCAGGAAGTCGCCACGTTTTATCAAGCATTTTCCACGGGCCAACCCTCTCCCCTTCCCGAACTGTCGGTACAGTACGCAGACTTTGCAAGTTGGCAGCGCCAGTGGTTGCAGGGAGAAGTTTTAGAGACGCAGGTTGCTTACTGGAAAAAACAGCTCGGAGGCAATCTTCCGGTAATAAATTTGCCAACCGATCGCCCCCGCTCGGCAGTACAAACCTTCCGAGGTGCGGTGCATAAATTCACCATTCCCAAGGCAATCGCAGAGGAAATCGCCCAATTAAGCCAGCGGGAAAAAGCTACTTTATTTATGACCCTACTGGCAGCGTTTAAAACGTTGCTATATCGCTACACCGGGCAAGAAGATATTTTAGTCGGCTCCCCCATTGCTAACCGCAACCGACGCGAAATCGAGGAATTAATTGGCTTATTTGCTAACACCTTAGTTTTCCGCACCAATCTGTCGAGCAACCCGACTTTTAAAGAGTTACTGGCTCGCGTGCGAGAAGTAGCTCTCGGCGCGTATAACCACCAGGATTTGCCCTTCGAGAAACTGGTAGAAATCATACACCACGAACGAGATTTAAGTCATAATCCGCTATTTCAGGTATTGTTTTCTCTGCGAAATGTTCGGACGCCGCAGATAAAATTGCCTGGAGTGACGTTGAGCAATTTAGAAATAGAACGGAAAACGGCGAGATTTGATTTAGCGCTTGACCTGGAGGAAGGATTAGAGGGTATTAATGCAACGCTTGAGTATAGCGAAGATTTGTTTGACGCTAGCACTGCACGGCGGATAGCCGGACATTTTATAACCTTACTAGAAAGTATAGCTGCTAATCCCGAACAGCGCCTTTCAAGTTTGCCAATGTTGACGAAACCTGAACAGCAGCAACTACTATTCGAGTGGAACAATACTCAATCCGAAATTCCTAAAAATCAGTGCGTACACGAATTATTTGAAGCGCAGGCAGAGCGGACGCCGGATGCGATTGCTGTCGTATTTAAAAATGAATATCTGACTTACCGGGAACTGAACAAAAAAGCAAATAACCTCGCAAGTTACTTGCAAAAAATCGGTGTCAACCCAGAAGTTTTGGTGGGAATTTATGTCGAGCGTTCCCTAGAAATGGTGGTAGGGCTTCTCGGCATTCTCAAAGCCGGTGGCGCTTATGTTCCCCTAGATCCAGCGTATCCACCAGAGCGCCTTGCCTTCATGCTGGAAGACGCGAAAATTTCCGTGTTACTCACTCAGAAGAAGCTATTAGAAACCCTGCCAAAAAATAGCGCCTCCCTCGTGTTTCTGGATGCAGATTGGGAAGGCATATCGAGCTGCGACGAGCCAGTCGTGGGTTTACAAAATTCTTCCAATTTAGCCTATGTCATCTATACTTCAGGCTCAACAGGTAAACCCAAAGGAGTGCAAATTTCCCACGCCTCTGCCGTTAACTTCTTGAGTTCTATGCGCCAACAACTCGCGATCGCAAACCGAGATGTTTGGCTAGCAGTAACATCCTTATCTTTTGACATTGCAGCGCTGGAACTGTTCCTGCCTATTACAACAGGTTCTCGCGTTGTGGTAGCCAGCCGAGAAGTGGCATCTAACGGGGAAAAGCTTTTAGAAACATTAACAAATTCTGGCGCGACAGTCATGCAAGCTACTCCAGCCAGTTGGAAAATGCTTTTAGCAGCAGGATGGCAGGGAAACAATCAATTAAAAATACTGTGCGGGGGAGAAGCTTTACCGCGACAACTAGCAAATCAGTTGCTTTTGCGCGGCGCTGCTGTGTGGAATTTATACGGCCCTACAGAAACCACTATCTGGTCTACTCTCTATCAGGTCGATCGCAAAGATGAATCAGTTTCCATCGGTCGCCCGATCGCTAACACTCAAATTTTCATCTTAGACCGCTATTTAATGCCGGTTCCCGTTGGCGTATTTGGCGAACTGCACATCGGCGGTGCCGGCTTATCTAGAGGCTACCTCAACCGGCCGGAACTGACAGCAGAGAAGTTTATTCCTAACCCCTTTGCAGAGGACGGAATTCATGCTTCATTCATCCTTCATCCTTCATCGTTTATTCTTTCAGGACGCCTCTATAAAACCGGGGACTTGGCTCGCTATCTCCCAGATGGAAACATTGATTTTATGGGACGAAGCGACCACCAGGTGAAAGTTCGCGGATTTCGCATCGAATTAGGCGAAATTGAAGCGGTACTCAGCCAATACCCAGCCGTGCGAGAAGCGATCGCACTGGTTCGAGAGGACAATCCGGGCGACAAGCGTTTAGTAGCTTATATCGTTGCTAACTCAGAACTCCGGGCCGGACACGGGGACACTACTCCTACGCATTCAGAATTTATTAATCACTTGCGTGTCTTTCTCAAACAAAAACTGCCGCAGTACATGATACCGTCAGCGTTTGTGCTGTTGGAAGCAATGCCTTTAACGCCTAACGGAAAGATCGATCGGCGATCGCTTAAAGCACCTGACACAAACACAGCAGAATTCGAGAGCAATTTTGCCGATCCTCGAACTCCCGACGAGCAATTAATAGCAGAAATTTGGGCCGAAGTTCTCGGTTTAGAGCGAGTTGGAATTCACGATAACTTCTTTGAATTGGGAGGTCATTCATTGCTGGCTACTCAGGCGATTTCTCGCCTGCGAGAAGCTTTTCAAGTTGAAGTACCCTTGCGCTCTCTTTTTGAATCGCCTACCGTCGCAACTGTCACCGAAAGCCTCTTGCAATATCGCGCCGAGCAAAAACAGAAAGCACCCCCCATCAAGCGGGCGTCAAGGCAGGGAGAATTGCCCCTTTCTTTTGCACAACAACGACTGTGGTTTCTCGACCAATTGCAGCCGGGGAATCCTGCCTATAATATCCCAGCAGCCGTGCGCTTGAAGGGGGCGCTAAATGTAGCCGTTCTAGAGCAAACTTTTCAGGAGATTATCAAGCGACACGAAGCATTGCGGACAAGTTTTAATTCGGTGGAAGGACGACCCGCTCAGGTTATTATTTCATCTTTTAATTTCACATTGGCGATCGTCAACTTAAGAGAGTTATCGCAAGCTGAACGAGAAGCCGAGGCAATGCGACTCGCCGCTGAAGAAGCGCGACAGCCTTTTGACCTAACAAAATGGCCGTTACTGCGCGTCACATTGTTACATCTTGACGAGACAGAATACCTGCTGTTACTGACAGTACACCACATCGTAGCTGATGGCTGGTCGATGGGGGTACTCGTGCGGGAAGTCGCGGCGCTTTATGAAGCTTTCAGCAGTGGCAAACCTTCTCCCCTACCCGAACTTTCTGTACAGTACGCAGACTATGCTGTTTGGCAAATAAAGTGGCTGCAAGGCGAAGTTCTCGAAGCAAAACTTGCTGACTGGAAGCAGCAGTTGGGTCAAATTTTGCCCCCGCTGCAATTGCCAGCAAAACAACCGCGTTCTGCTGTTTCTAGCAATCAAGCGGAGATTCAAGAATTCCAGCTTGATTGGCAACTTTCAGAAGCCCTAAACGCACTCAGTCGGCAACAAAATGTCACCTTATTTATGACCTTGTTGGCAGCACTTCAAACGCTGCTTTATCGCTACACAAATCAAGAAGATATTGTCGTCGGTACTGACCTAGCAAACCGCACACAAGTTGAGACTGAAGCTTTAATTGGTTTCTTTGTCAATATCCTCGTCTTGCGAACCGATATGCGCGGCAATCCTACATTTCGCCAACTGCTCGATCGCGTGCGCGAAGTCACCTTAAAAGCCTACGCTCACCAGGATTTACCATTCGACAAATTGGTGGAGGAATTGCGTCCCGATCGCACCCTGAGTCAGACACCGCTCTTTCAAGTTTTATTCGTCATGCAAAATGCGCCTATGCCGACTTTAGAAATGGCGGGTTTAACTTTAATCCCGGTTGCAATTGATAGCGGTACGGCTAAATTTGATTTGGCGCTATTTGTGTCGGAAACAGAGAAAGGAATTGTCGGTAGCTGGAAGTATAATTCCGACCTCTTTGACAGGGAGACAATCGCTCAAATGTCCAATCGCTTTGAAACCCTCCTCGGCAGCATTGTGGCGCAGCCTGACAGTCGTTTGAACACTTTAGAAATTCTCACAGAAGCCCAGAAGCAGAAACAAGCCATGCAAGAATTAAAGCGTGAAAAAAGCAATTTTAGTAAGTTCAAAAGCGTCAAGCCGAAGCCAGTGGCATTGCCGCAAGGCGAATTGATAAAAACCGAGTACCTACACCCCGACGAACTCTTTCCTTTAGTGGCAAAACCCGCAGTAGCCGATGTCGATCTCGCAGACTGGGCGAAAAATAACCGCGAATTTATAGAGGCAAAATTGCTACAGCATGGAGGGATTCTTTTTCGAGGATTCATCGGCCCTGTGGTTGCCGCCTTCGAGCAGTTTGCACTCTCAATTTGTTCGGAATTATTTGGGGAGTACGGGGATTTGCCACGCGAAGGAGTTAGCGGAAAAGTTTACGGTTCAACTCCTTACCCAGCAGATAAAGCTATCTTATTTCACAGCGAGAGTTCGCACCTGCACCGCTGGCCGATGAAAATCTGGTTTTTCTGCGTCCAGCCAGCGCAAGAAGGCGGAGAAACGCCGATTGTTGACTGCCGTAAAATTTACCAGTTGCTAGACCCGAAACTCAGAGAAAAATTTGCTCAAAAGCAAATTATGTACGTCCGTAACTACACAGACGGACTGGATGTAAGCTGGAAAGATTTTTTCCAAACAGAAGACAAATCCGTGGTTGAGGAATACTGCCGGCAAGCTGGGATGGAATTTGAGTGGAAACCAGGAAATAATTTGAGAACTCGCAAAATTCGCCCCGCAATTGCCCAGCACCCAAAAACCAAAGAGATGGTATTTTTCAATCAACTTCCCTTGCACCACATTTCCTGCTTAGATGCGGCAACCCGCGCTTCCTTGCTCTCTGTTTTTGGAGAAGAGAACCTCCCCCGCAATGTCTATTACGGTGACGGCACTCCTATTGAAGACTCGGTAATGGAAGAAATTCAGGCAGTGTACGCGCAAGCTGCTGTTAGTTTTCCCTGGCAAGCAGGAGACATCTTAATGCTAGATAATATGCTTGCCGCTCACAGTCGCAATCCATTTATCGGTTCGCGAAAAATTGTTGTAGCCATGGGCGAAATGATTCCTGAATCAGAAATTTAATTCCCTCTCATATCATTTCCGGTTACACCGGAATGATGTTGACTGTTGACTGTTCACTGTCAACAGTCAACCGTCAACAGTGAACTCGAATTTACTATTCCGATGCTAACGGATTTGATATCATCTCTTCCAGGCAAAGGTAACGAGAATAAAGTAGTGCTTTGATAAATAGGAACAATGCAAACAATTAATGGATTTCGGCTTTCACCCCAGCAAAAATATCTGTGGCTGTTGCAGCAAGACAGCCCTGCTTATCGCGTTCAATCTGCTATTTTGATCGAGGGAAGTCTTCAAACTGATAACCTAAAGAAAGCTTTAGAAAAAGTGAGCGATCGCCACGAAATTATCCGCACAAGCTTTCAGCGAAAGGCCGGGCTAAAAAATCCCATACAAGTTATCTCCGAACATAGCTCGGTTTCGTGGAATTGGGTTAACTTAAGTGAAGTAAATCCCCAGGAGCAAGAAGCCAAAATTGAAAAAATTTTTCAGCAAGAAAAGAGCGCTTTCTTCAACTTCGATCGCAATCCTGTTTGGCACTTGTCTTTAATTACACTTTCATCTGAGAGGCATATTTTGCTGGTCAGTTTGCCCGCACTATGCGCCGATAGTCGCACACTAAAAAATCTGGTTCAAGAAATCAGCCAGTGCTATGCCGCCTGCCTTCACGGCAAAGAAATTACCGATGAAGTTGTGCAATACATTCAATTTTCCGAATGGCACAATGAATTGCTCGAAGATGAGGAAGCGGCGGAGGGCAAAGAATACTGGACTGGGCATAATTTTTCAGCGCTAGCGAGTTTAAGGTTGCCGTTTGAAAATAGATTAATTAACGCGCCAGCTCAATTTACTCCCCAAGCTTTTGAGGTCAAATTAGAGTTAGCTTTGCTGGTTCAAGTGGAAGCCATCGCCCGCCAGTACAACACCTCACTTTCTACATTCTTGCTCGCTTGCTGGAAAATTTTGCTCTGGCGGCTGATTGGCCAATCAGAGCTCACTGTTGGCGTGGCATTCGACGGTCGAAAATACGAAGAACTAGAGCCAGCGCTTGGGCTGTTTGCCAAATTTTTACCGCTGCGGGGCCAACTAACAGAAAACTTTTCCTTCGCGGAAACATTGCAGCAAATTCAGCAGGAAGAACGCGAAGCATACAAGTATCAAGAATATTTCTCCCACGAATATCTAGGTAACTCTTCCGGATTTCCATTTGGTTTCGAGTTTGAGGAACAGCTCGAAAAGCATTCGGCTAGTGGCGTATTTTTTTCGATTTACAAGCAGTATGCGTGCTGCGATCGCTTCAAAGTTAAACTCTCTTGCCACCGCCTAAATGACTCGCTCGCCGCTGAGTTTCACTACGATCCTATCTTCCTTGCAGACAACAGTATCCGGTGCTTGGCAGAGCAATTTTACGCCTTGGTGCAAAGTGTAGCCAGCAACCCACAAACCGCAATCGGCAAGCTCGAAATGCTGAGCGATCGCGCCCGCCATCAATTATTAGTAGAATTCAACAGCACAAAAGCAAATTACCAGCTCGATAAGTGCGTTCACCACCTTTTTGAAGAACAAGCAGAGCGATGGCCGCACCGCATAGCTGCTGTTTGTGAAAATCAGCAAATTACCTACAGCGAACTCAACGCCCGCGCTAACAAAATCGCCCATTACTTGCAGCAATTAGGCATAAAACCAGAGGTGATTGTCGGCATTTGCGCCGATCGCTCTTTAGAGGCGATCGCTGGAATTCTAGGCATCCTCAAAGCAGGTGGCGCGTACCTACCGCTCGACCCAGCCATGCCCAAAGAGCGCCTAGCATTGCTGGTGCAAAATGCTCAGACTCCTGTGTTGTTAACGCAACAGCATCTCATCAAAAATTTGCCGGAAACTCAGGCACATATCGTCTGCTTAGATACAGACCTCCCCTCTTTTTCTCCTACTACTTTCGTCTCTGCTTCTCCTGAAAATTTAGCTTACATTATCTATACCTCCGGTTCCACCGGCACCCCCAAAGGAGTCGCCATTGAACACCGACAACTGCTCAATTACCTGCACGGAATTCAGGAAAAATTAAACCTGCCATCAGGTGCAAATTATGCCACCGTTTCTACCTTCGCCGCCGACTTGGGAAACACCGTTATTTTTCCGGCTTTGTGTTCGGGTGGATGCCTGCACATCATCTCTCAAGAACGCGCAACCGATTCAGAATCAATGGGCGCTTATTTTCAGCAACATTCTATCGATTGTCTGAAAATTGTTCCCTCTCACTTAAAAGCTTTGTTGAGCGCTTCTAACGCCTCGCAAATCTTGCCGAAAAAGCGATTAATTCTCGGCGGTGAGCCTTTGATGTGGAATTTAATTGAAACAATTCAGAAATACAATCCAGACTGTTCGATCTTCAACCATTACGGGCCGACAGAAACAACTGTAGGCGTGCTGACTTATCAGGTAAAAATGCAAGGCGATCGCATTTCCCAGACAGTTCCTTTAGGTCGCCCGCTACCCAACACGCAGATTTATTTGCTCGATTCGCACTTGCAGCCAGTTCCTGTAGGGGTAGCCGGTGAATTATATATTGCTGGGGCGGGATTGGCTCGCGGCTATCTAAACCAACCAGAACTCACTGCAGAAAAATTTATTTGCAATTCATTGACTCAGGAACCGGAAACTCGACTTTACAAAACTGGCGACTTAGCTCGCTATTTGCCAGACGGAAATATAGAATTTATCGGTCGCGTCGATCGCCAAGTAAAGCTGCGAGGTTTCCGCATTGAATTAGGGGAAATTGAGGCGGGGCTGTCTCATCATCCCTCTGTACGCGAGGCAGCCGTTTTACTTCAGGAAAATGAACCGGGAAATCAGCGTTTAGTCGCCTATATCGTTTCTCACTCAAAACTCAGCGTTCAGGAATCACAACTAATTGAAAACCTGCGTTCATTCCTCAAAGAAAAGCTGCCCGAATACATGATACCTTCTGCTTTTGTGGTTCTGAAAGCGCTGCCACTGACTCCCAATGGCAAAATAGACCGTCAAGCGCTTCCTGCACCGTCCATAGCAGCCAATTTTACAGATACGTTTGTAGGCCCTCGCACTCCCGGTGAGGAGATTCTTGCCGGAATTTGGAGCCAGCTTCTCAACCTTAAAAAGGTAGGAATTTACGACAATTTCTTTGACTTGGGGGGACACTCATTACTGATTACTCAGTTGTTAGCCAAAGTGCGAGAATCTTTTCAGGTGGAATTGCCTTTGCGCGTTTTGTTTGAAGCTCCTACTGTAGCTGGTTTAGCTGAAAAAATCGAAATGCAACAAGGGGGCAACACAGCGGGCGATCGCACTGCAAGTTTCGATATTAACGCGGAAGTTGTTTTAGACCCGACAATTCGCCCTGCAACTCCATTGAGCGAGCCAAACACTGAACCAGCTTGCATTTTCTTAACAGGGGCGACGGGCTTTTTGGGAGCTTTTTTACTCCGCGACCTTTTGCAACAAACTCAAGCAGAAATTTATTGCCTAGTCCGTTCTGCCGATGCAGAATCAGCCAAAAAACGGATTCAAAGCAGCCTCAAATCCTATTTAATTTGGGATGAAACCAGCAGCGATCGCATTATCCCAATTGCGGGAGATTTGTCTCAACCGCTTTTGGGACTTTCCGAGGAGCAGTTCCGAGTTTTAGCCAGTAAAATTGATGTCATTTACCACAATGGCGCGTTTGTCAAGTTTACTTATCCCTACTCGGTTCTCAAACCCGCTAACGTTTTGGGGACGCAGGAAGTTCTGAGATTGGCGAGTCAAAGTAAGCTAAAACCAGTCCATTTAATTTCTACCATTTCCGTTTTCTCGGCAAGGGGAGAATCTGGGATTAAAGTCGTGCGAGAAGAGGATGAACTTACTCCGGGAGAAAGTCTCAAGGGCGCTTACACTCAGACTAAATGGGTGGCAGAAAAGTTAGTAGAGGTCGCGCGCGATCGTGGCATTCCTGTGAGCATTTACAGGCCCGGTCGCATTTCTGGGGACAGCCAAACAGGGGCTTGCAATCCGAGTGACTTACTGTACAGGTTAATCGCTGGTTGCGTGCAACTTGGATGTGCGCCCGATGACGATAAGCTGATGAATGTAGCGCCTGTTGACTATGTGAGCCGAGCGATCGTTCATCTTTCGAGCCAAAAAGAATTGCTCGGAAAGACTTTTCATTTAGTCAACACTCAGTCCTTTCAAATGAGTGAATTGCTTGGCTGGATTGGCTCAATGGGTTATCCAATCAAACGAGTTTCTTCTGAGACTTGGCAAGCAGAAATAATCAATCGCGCTGGAAATTCTCCCGATCATGCTTTGTACCCGCTAGTCGGTCTTTTCTCCGAAAAAGTTTCTGAAGCGGAAATGCCACAATCAGGAACGCTACATTTCGATTGCCAAAATACGCTAGATGGACTTGCTACCACTGACATCACCTGTCCCCAAGCGGATGCGAATTTGTTTCGCACTTACTTTTCGTATCTCGCGGATTGTGGCTTGATAGGTAGCCGCAATTAAAACCTGTAAGGGCGCAAAGCATTGCGCCCCTACCTGACTCAATCTCTGGAGAATTCAAAATGAACGAACAATTGCAGCAAAGACACATGAAAGCGCTCATAGATCGCTACACCGATCGCACAAAGACCTCTAAGAATTTCGCGCAAAAATACCGTCCGGTTCTCGCTGACAATCGGGCTTCAGATGGGTTTCGCTTTCCCGTCAAGGAGATGTTTTATCCCATTGTAGCCGATCGCTCGCTTGGCTCTAAAATGTGGGATGTTGATGGCAACGAATACATCGATATCACAATGGGATTTGGCATCAATCTTTTCGGTCATAATCCGCCCTTTATTAAAGAAGCCCTATTAGAGCAACTCGATCGCGGCGTGCAAATTGGCGCACAAGCAGACCTTGCCGGAGAAGTTGCGGAATTAATCTGCGAATTAACGGGAATGGAGCGCGTCGCTTTTTCTAATACCGGCACTGAAGCAGTGATGGCAGCTCTACGATTAGCTAGAGCGGCAACTAAACGCAATAAAATTGCTTTGTTTTCTGGTTCTTATCACGGTCATTTTGACGGAACTCTCGCAGTTGTAAAAAAGATAGATGGCGATTTACGCACCATTCCAAAAGCGCCAGGAATTCCCGCTAATTTTATTGAAGATGTTTTAGTTTTGGATTACGGAAGCCCTCATGCCCTGGAAATTATCAAAGCTCATCAGCACGAATTAGCGGCGGTTCTCGTGGAGCCGGTGCAAAGCCGCCGTCTCGATTTGCAACCCAAAGAATTTCTCCACCAACTCAGGCAATTAACAAAAGAATCAGAAATTGCGCTGATTTTTGATGAAATGGTTACTGGTTTCCGAATTCATCAAGGCGGGGCGCAGGCGTGGTTTGGCATTGAGGCAGATATTGCAACTTACGGTAAAATTGTCGGGGGCGGTATGCCCATTGGAGTTATCGCTGGAAAAGCTGCTTATATGGATAAAATTGACGGCGGTTTGTGGAACTACGGCGATGATTCCTACCCCCAGGTAAAAACAACAATTTTGGCCGGCACTTTTTGCAAGCACCCACTTGCTCTGGCCGCGGCGCGTTCCGTGCTGCGCTATCTTAAAAGTCAAGGCCCAGCTCTTCAGCAGCAGTTGAATCAGCGAACTTCGCAGCTAGTTGAAACCCTGAATGCTTATTTCAAAGAAAATGAAGTCTCTGTCTGGCTTGTAAATTTCGGATCGCAATTTCGCGCTGCTGCATCCGTTGAGATAGATCCGCTACTTTTTCACTTACTCGAAAAGCGTATTTTCATATCGGAAGGTCGTAGCTGCTTTCTCTCCACCGCCCACACTCATGAAGACACAGAGTGCATTATTCAGGCGGTTAAAGAGAGCATTCAAGAAATGCGCGAAGGAGGCTTTTTCCCGACTCAACAATAAACTTGGTTTGTGATCTCGCGCATTTTTAACGGAATCAGATTTAACTCACCTCCGAACCTCAATTTTCAGGAATGGAGAACTGGGTGAGCATTAGGGACAGAAATTATTGAATATTTCTACTTACCATTGTCTCGGATGATTCACTTTGATCTACTCAATCCATGTAGGCTGCCCGTTGGGGGTTGCGGAATTTGGGTTTAAATGTCTGTGCGTTGCATCTGCGGTTTCCTCGCTCAAAGATTGAGGCAATAAGTCTAATGAATAATGGCTAGTGACTACTTACTAAATCAATCATTAATAAATTCACCTTCACAGATAATCGAGTCTCTGTTCTCCAAATCTTCTTGATTCCAGACCGCGTTTAATGCTGCGGAACTTAAGGAAGTTGACATCGTATTTAAGGTTGTATTGTAGTATTCGACAGCATTATTAAGTTCTACCTGCGGCGCTTCCTTAAAGTACGAATTAATATCAGGCGTGCACCGCTGGGCCTGGTAGTATACATAAGCTTCCGCATTAATGCACATTACGTGGTAAAAATCCTTATTTGCTGCCGTCACATCTCCAAGTTTATACAGTGCTAAACCCCGGTTGAGATAAGCTTTAACATAGTTCGGATCGAGTTCTACTGCTTTGTCAAAGTCTTCAATTGCAAGCTGCATTTGTTTTAATTTATAGCGAACGCAACCTCTGTTATAATAGGCATAAACATTTTGTGGATCGATGGCGAGTGCAATGTTGTAATCTGCCATCGCCTGCGTATTGTCTCCTAATTGGTGGTAACAGAGACCTCGATTTATGTAAGCTTTGATATATTTAGGATTCAACCGCAGCGTTTCATTAAAGTTTTCCGTTGCTGCCTCTTTTTCTCCCAAAAGGTAGTAAGCGCGCCCCCGGTTGTAATAGGTTTTATAATTGTTGGAATTGATAGATAGAGCTCGATTGTAGTCTTCTATTGCTTCTTCGTAATTTCCTAAATTAGCAAGTACAAGTCCCCGGTTGTTGTAGATAGCGTGGCTGTTAGGCTTATTTGCTAAAGCGCAGTTGAGATCTTCAATGGCTTTTTCGTGTTCTCCGAGATGACGCCAAGCATTGCCTCGATTCAAGTAAGCCTCGAACAAATTAGGATTGATATCTAGGGCTTGGCTGAGGTCGGCGATCGCTTTTTGGTAGTCTTTCATGTAATAGTAAACCAAGCCGCGATTGTTATAGGCTTTGGCATCGGCGGGATTGAGCTGCAGTATCTGATCGAAATCCTCAAGTGCCGCTTCATAGTTTCCTTTCTTGGCGCTGTGCAAACCGCGCTTGTAAAATTGTTTGAGGTTCATAGGTCAACTTTCAAGAGTGCTTGATTCTGGGGGTTGATTCCTGTGCAGTCAGTTTTGAGTTCGACAGCCGTTCATCTGTTGAAAGAGCATCCACCTGCGGTTAGATTAACTCTTAAATGATTCCCGGCAATCTACCGTAAACAGGATTTTTGGTTTATTTTAACAGTAGTTAAATCCTGTTGAAAGGCTCTGCACGTCGGCTGGATTTACTTATTAGTCAGTTCGATTGTTTACCCGATCGACTTAATCTCAAAAGTCTAGTTTTACTTGGTGCTCTGTGTCTCTTGATGCGGCGGCGATCGGCTCGATCGCCAAATTAAGTTTGAGACCGCTACTCAGTATAAATTGTTACCAGCCGTCCTACCGAGTAAACTCTATATTTTTTTGACAAACTTCGTCTCAGTATTTGCTGCCGTACGTCTGTACAAACTTTTGTTGCCTAATTACCAATTACCGATTGATTTCCTCTTCCACATAAACTCTCAATTTCTCCAAATCGGGAAGTTCAATCAATTCTTGTTCCTTTTCCTTAACCGACACAGGCATCATCACCGGTTTACGGTGTTCGATCCAACAACTCGCCAGGGGCAAAGTTTGTTCCAAATCTTCCAAAGGCCTCGGAATTACCATCACCGCGTTCAACTCGCCAATTCGCTCAGCTTCGTACATCCCGGCTTCTACGGCTACTGCTACATCTGCAACTGCACCGCGAATAATTGCCGTACACAAACCGGCGCCAATTTTCTCGTAGGCTGCCAAGTGTACGTCTGCGGATTTGAGCATAGCATCGCAAGCACCGACCATTGCCGGAAATCCCCGGGTTTCGAGCAAACCGATCGCCTGATTGCTAAGCCGAGAATAATTGCCACTTTCGGAAAGTTCAGTCAGCCGAAAGCCGATCGGCAAAACCACTTCCAAATTAGCCAAAGGTCTAGGAATCACCAACTTAGAAACAAACTGCCCGAACTGTTCGGCAGTTTGAGCTCCAGCTTCCACAGCCAAACGCACATCGGAAATTCTGCCCCGGACGATCGCGGTACAGTGACCGGAACCAATTTTTTCGTATCCTACTAAAATCACTCCTGCCGACTTCAGCATCATGTCAGCAGTCCCCACAATTGCCGGAAAACTCTTGGTGGATACCAAACCCAAAGCAGTGTCTTTGAAGTATTCCTGGCGCTGCGATCGCTCTTCGTGACTGTTACGATCTGTTTGTCCGTCCATCTTCTATTACCCTTAGAAACTTCCCAAAATAAAAATTTGTTGATAGTTTATAGTTTCTCAGATGAGAAGACAGACTGCACGAGCTACAAGACACAGATTGCTACGGCAAGGCCTGACAAATTGCTGAGCTACCAATAATATGAGATTACCTATTTATATTTGATCTTTCTGCCTTCAGCATAGCTGCCTTTTGCCGAAATGACGGCTACCCGGAACCGCCCGATAGAGTTTGGCCGTTTTCCTCCGATCGATTAAAAGCTTGTCGGTGCGGAAACAGTGTCCCCAACAGCCGATTGATGTGAGCTTGACCGTAGAGAATAGTCGGCGTTTCCCCTGGTTGGGGCGGATCTGCGGCGGTGGATTCCGGCGGGTCTGGGGCCGTCTCCGGCGCAGTTTGAGGCGGTGTTTCGGGGGGTTGTGGCGGCTCGATCGGCTCGATCGGTCGATCGACTGGTGGCGTAGTGGCTTCGGGGGTTTCTGGTGATGTTGGCGCTGTTTTTGGCGCTGTTGCGGTTGCTTCTGGGGCGACTTGGCGGCTGGTATCTCCCATTAGAGAACCTGCTGGCATAATTTGCATTTTGTCAATACAAGGATTGATTAGGGTGGTCGCGGCGCCAATACAGGCATTTTCCCCGATCGTTCCCGCACCTACCACCAGCACTCCTGCACCAAGAATAACGCCCGCCGCGATTTCCAGAGTACCTTCACGGGCGTGAAGGATAACTCCCATACCGATACAGGCACCGGCGGCGATCGAGATCCGGCTTCCGGGATCTGCTTGCAGGATTGCTCCAGGGGCGATCGCCGCACCCTCATTCACAACTACATCGCCACTCATCAAAATCTGAGAGTTGCTACTTAATTGCAGTGGCGATAAATACATTCAACTTCACCATGAAAGGAGCGATTTTTTTAGATCAAAGGACTTTAAATTATGGGTTTTTTCGACTAATAAATTTAACCATGTCAATCTAAGAAACGATAATTTACTAATACTGAGAAGATTGATGCTTTAACGTTTTCTAGAAAGTTCCAGAAGATTCTAGATTTTGACCAACCCTTCTCAATCGAGCTTTTTAACTATCTCAAATCCAACTTTAATCCGCTTGGATTTCTCCCGTGGGCACCTGTGCGAGGGCTTAACGGGAGAAACAAGCTAATTACCAGGCAAATTAAGGTCGTTGGATAATTTCTTCGAGTACCCGGCGCTTCGCCTTGGAGTCGATACCCAGCAAACGGACGTACTCGCCACTGTGTTCTTTGAGACAGCTTTCGAGGGCAGAAATCACTTCGGATTCGCGGTTGGATGCGATCGGGGCGCAACTGCTCCAAGAACCGGTGCGGAAGCGGCGCGCGTCGGCGTGTTCCGTGCCAATTTTGTAGCCTTGGGAAAGCAGGTTGCGGATTTGGTCGATCGTCTTGCCTGTCAAACTGCCGCTACTGGCCGAACCAGTCGAAGCTGCTTTGTATCCCGAGGTTGCTGCCGGCTTAGCCGATTGAGCAACTGGGCCGTCGGGACGCTGAATAATTTCTTCAACCACGCGCCGCTTAGCTTTCGGGTCAATCCCGATCAAGCGCACGTATTCGCCCGGGTACTCGTTCATCACAGCTTCCAAAGCGGCGATCGCCTCAGATTCGTTTCTGACTTGCAGCGAAGCCCCGCTTTGCCAAGAACTGGTGCGGAAGCGGCGCGCGTCGGCGTGTTCCGTGCCAATTTTGTAGCCTTGAGCTAGCAAGCCGCGAACCTGAGTCACTGTTTCGGCACTCAATTTTCCGCTTGACACGGAACCGCTATTGTGGTATGAAGCTTGTTGTGCAACTTTACCGTTAGATTGGTGAGTTTTCGCACCGTTAGAACCGTTAGAGCCGTTGTCTCCCGGTCTTTGGACGATTTCTTCTAGTACGCGGCGCTTGGCTTTGGTGTCAATCCCAATCAAGCGGACGTATTCTCCTTGGTGTTCAGCCATGCAAGCTGACAAAGCCGCGATCACTTCTGAGTCACGGGTTGAGGAAATCGGGCCGCAAGTACGCCAAGAACCGGTCCGGAAGCGGCGTGCGTCGGCGTGTTCGGCTCCCACGCTGTATCCTTGAGCTAGTAAATTACGAATGCTATCGGCAAGAGTTGAACTCAATTGGGTGCCGGCATGGGTAGAATATTTGGTTTGAGTCATATTTGGGTTTTTAGTTTGCTCGTTGCGAATTGGTGCTAGACAGGCGATGTTCTCAGCGCAGCGATAACCCGTTCTCAGAGCGTCATTGATGCCGATGACATGGGTCGCAAATTGAATGTCAGAATCTTGAACGTCAGGCAAGCGATCGGCTTGCTTCTGATTAGTGATGATGGCTCCCGAAGGTACGTACTTACCGGGGGGAATCTCCACATCTTTAATTAGTACGTGCATCATGACAATGCAGCCGTTGCCCACTCTGGCATTGAACACCGTGGAGCGAAAGCCGATAAAGCAGTTGTCGCCCACGTAGGCCGGGCCGTGAATTAAACTCATGTGGGTGAGGGAAGTATTTTTCCCCACCCACACAGAATAAGATTTGTCGTCGTCTCCTGTGACTCGGCCTTGTTCTAGGCCGTGAATCACTACTCCGTCTTGAATGTTGCTTCCTTGTCCGATATAAAAAGGAGTACCTTCATCGGCGCGGATAGATGTCCCGGGGGCAATCATCACATTAGAACCGATCTGCACATCCCCAATAATGTTAGAAAAGGAATGTACGAAGGCGGTGTCGTGAATTTTAGGCTCAGCCAAGTTTTTCGACCAAGGCGTCGGGGGAGCCGCAACGTTGCGGACTGCCATAAATTAAGTTCTCCTAAACTGAAAAATCTTTTTGTTAGTTGTTAGTTGTTAGTTGTTAGTTGTTAGTTGTTAGTTGTTAGTTATTTTTCCACTAACTGCTAACTGCTAACGCTTGCAACTAGCCGTACGGGTCGTCTTTTTTACTGTAAATGAGGCGGTTTTCTACATTGACAGTATCTATAATGCCTACTACTAGAGCATCGATCGGACGGTTTTCGCTTCCGGGCGCGATCCGGGCTGCGCTGCCTCGGGTCACTAAAACCCATTCATCTATACCAGCGCCCACACAGTCAGCGGCTACCTCATAGCCGGGAACTGGCGAACCTTCCTCATCGATGAATTGCAGCAGTAGAAATTTCGATCCTCTCAGCGTCGGCTCTTTTTGGGTACTGACAACTGTGCCGAGAACTTTGGCCATTTGCATTTTAGGTAATAGGTAATAGGTAATTGGTAATTGTCATTTTTACAGGGTCACTTGTCTTTTTTTTATTAGTTTTGCTCAGTCCGCTGTCCGCCGTTTAGAGTTATTCGTCTAGTAACTAATGACTCATGACTAATGACTAATGACTAATGACTAATGACTAATGACTCATGACTAATAACCAATATCCCATGCCCACCTCAATTAAAAATTAAAAATGCTAAATCAAAAACATCGCGATTTTTAATTTTTAATTACCAAACGCCCCTAACAGCCGTGAAGCGAAGCTATCCCGTAGGGAATCGCCTATCTTATGATCTGTTGAGAGGGCGAATGCCGCTGACGCCTTCACGGAACTGTTCTACAGCTTCGGTGTAGCGAATCGGCAACACGTACTCTAAGTTTTCGTGAGGGCGGGCGATAATGTGGGTGGACATCACTTGTCCGCCGTTAACGCGCTTCACTGACTCTACTCCGGCTGCGACAGAAGCTTGCACTTCCGAGACATCTCCTCTTACAATGACCGTAACCCGAGCGCTACCGATTTTTTCGTAGCCTACCAAGGTGACGCGGGCTGCTTTGACCATCGCGTCAGCGGCTTCTACCACTGCGGGGAAGCCTAGGGTTTCGATCATGCCAACTGCAATTGCCATTGGTTTTACTCCTGATTGAATATTTGGGGAACTAAACAGTTAATTTTTGACGATCGCACAAATTTTCTTTTAAGAAAACTTTTGTGCGCTAAGAACTTAGTAGCCTCGGAACTGTTCTACTGCTTCTGTATATCGAATCGGCAGAACGTATTCTAGGTTTTCGTGGGGGCGAGCGATGATGTGGGTAGAGACGACTTCTCCGCCGTTCACACGCTTGACGGATTCCACTCCTGCTGCGACTGAGGCTTGGACTTCCGACACGTTGCCGCGCACAATTACGGTGACGCGGGCGCTGCCGATTTTTTCATAACCCACAAGGGTAACGCGGGCAGCTTTGACCATAGCATCGGCAGCTTCCACAACAGCGGGAAAACCTTTTGTCTCAATCATTCCCACGGCAATTGACATTTTTGAATCTCCTTTGAGGATGAGCGAAATTACCGTTACAAATCTTTGAGAAATCTAAAAATTTGGACGGGGAGGCCCACATTTTTTAGTAATGCAGTGTAAAGCTTCCTATCCTATAAGAATAGGGGAAGGTGTCCACCTTGACAATATAAACTAACATCATAATGTTTAATAACAAAAATTAAAATTTTTTATGTTACTTAAAATAATTTAATATTTATTTAATAATCTTAATATTTAGAGGGATAGATACCGAGAGCTAGGGGGGGATTAAAGTAAGTAAGAATACTCATCAAGTAGAGTTCGGTATGCGAAGCCGGAGCTGATCGCTGGCGGGAAACTAGGGGATTTCAAAATGGGGATCGCAGGGAAATCGGCAAAAAAGGCAGTCTTGGCCCATCGGCAGGCATTTTTTTCTTTGACTGCCTCCTCTGCTCAGCCTATAATTTTGTGTTGAGATAATTATCAGTTTTGATGCTTTCATGTATAGTTAATCTGGACTGCAAATTATTTTGCCACAACTATACGATCGGGTTTAGTCAAAGTTTTAGGGCCTCGCGCGATCGCCCGCGACTGTTTTTGTATAAAGGCAGCTCGTAATTTGAAGTTTAAGGGATAAATTAAATGACTCAATTTCTCCTCCAAGCCTGTTGGTGGGTACCTTTATATGGCTTAATAGGCGCAATTTTAACTTTGCCGTGGTCTACCGGCACCATTCGCAGAACAGGGCCAAGACCTGCAGCTTACTTCAACTTGCTGATGACGGTGGTGGCTTTCATACACGGATCAGTTATTTTTACAGCGACTTGGGATCAACCGCCTCAACAGTTGCTCGTGCACTGGGTGCAAGCAGCCGATTTAGATTTGTCTTTTGCAATAGAAATCTCCACCGTCAGCGTCGGAGCAATGGAGTTAGTTAGTGTTCTGAGTTTGCTAGCACAAATTTACGCTCTAGGCTACATGGAAAAAGACTGGGCGCTAGCTCGATTTTTTGGGCTGATGGGTTTTTTTGAAGCTGCAATTAGTGGCATTGCCATTAGCGACTCGCTGCTTCTAACTTACGGTTTGTTGGAAGTGCTGACGCTTTCAACTTATTTGCTAGTCGGGTTTTGGTACGCTCAACCGCTGGTAGTAACGGCCGCTAGAGATGCGTTTTTAACCAAGCGTGTAGGAGACGTGCCACTGCTGATGGGAGTAGTGACGCTTTCAACTTTAGCGGGAAGTTTGAATTTTTCCGATTTGGAAACATGGGCGGAAACAGCAACTTTGTCTCCCCTAGTGGCGACTCTTTTAGGTTTGGCTTTAATCTCCGCACCTACGGCCAAGTGCGCTCAATTTCCCTTCCATTTGTGGCTCGACGAGGCGATGGAAGGGCCCAACCCGGCTTCGATTATGCGGAATACGGTAGTTGTGGGCGCTGGGGCTTATGTTTTGATTAAACTTCAGCCTGTTTTAGCGCTGTCGCCCGTGACGGATGCGGTGCTGGTGGTTTTGGGTGCGGTAACGGCTGTTGGCGCTTCCTTGGTGGCGATCGCCCAAATCGACATCAAAAGAGCACTATCGCATTCTACCAGCGCTTCTATGGGTTTGGTGTTTATCGCCGTGGGGCTAAATCAAGTTGACATTGCTTTGCTGTTGCTGTTCGCCCACTCGATCGCCAAGGGCCTATTATTCATGAGCGTAGGGTCAATTATTACCACAACTAACACTCAAGATTTAACAGAAATGGGTGGGTTGTGGTCGAAGATGCCTGCCACGACTACGGCTTATTTAGTAGGCGCTGCGGGGATGGTAGCGCTGTTGCCTCTGGGCAACTTTTGGGCAATGCGGCGCTGGCTCAACGGTTTTTGGACTGTGCCTTTGTGGCTGGTAGTTGTGTTGCTTTTGGTTAACGGTTTGACAGCGCTAAATTTAACTCGCATATTCGGTTTAGTGTTTGCTGGAAAACCGCAGCCGAAAACTCGCAGAGCTCCCGAAGTTGGTTGGCCGATGGCTTTGCCGATGGTAATTTTGACGGTGATGGGGCTGTTGGTGCCTTGGATGTTGCAGCGGTGGCAACTGTTAATTAGTTGGACTGGGCCTTGGGCGGAAACGGGAGATTTTGATGCTTTAAATTTGCTTTTGAAGACGCTGGATACGCCGCTGTTGTTGTTATCTGGGTTGATTGGCGTTGCGGTTGGGGTGGCGATTTATTGGTACGGGGTATTACCTCGACCGGTACGGCTGCCGGTGCCGGCGGTGCAGGATTTGTTCGCTTACGATTTTTATATCGATCGAGTTTACCGCTTGACTGTCGTTTGGGCGGTGGCTTTTATTTCTAAAATCAGCGCTTGGACTGATAAGTATGTGGTGGATGGGGCGGTGAATTTGTTCGGTTTTGCCACAATTTTCAGCGGCGAAGGGTTGAAGTACAGTGGCACCGGTCAGTCGCAGTTTTATGTGTTGACTATTGTGGGGGGGGTTGCAGTGTTGCTGGCGTTGATTATTTGGCAGTTTTAAACCGCAGAGGTTGGCAGATGAATTTTTCGGGGTTTGTCTGCTTTTTGTCTGATGTTATTTAATTTTAAACCGCAGATGAGGGCGGATGAACGCAGATGAACGCAGATGATTTTATTCTGGGTTTGTCTGCTTTTTTATCTAATTTTATTCAAACTCGATCGGCCACAATTCTGTCACCGCAACTTCCCAACCGGGCAAAAGTTCGGGAATTGAAATCATGTCGCCGTCTCTCAATACCACTAACTCTGCTTTCGGAGTGTAAATTGTTACTGTACGCTTGTCTGGGTCGATTAATATTCCTACTTTTGCTCCGAGTTCGATAAATGATAAAATTTTTTCTCGCAGGGGTTTGAGGCGATCGGACTGAGATTTGATTTCTACAACTAAGTCGGGAACAAGTTCGGCAAAATACCTTTTACTTTGTTTGAGGCGATCGGCTACCACAAACGAAACATCGGGTGCTGTAAGATTTGAATTGGGGAGAATAAACCCGCCGCTGGACTCAAACACTCGTCCGAGTTTGCGGGGTTTGACCCAGTTACGCAAAAGACTGCCAAACTCAAGTCCAATTTCGCTCGATACAATGTCTGATGGGCCCATAACGATAATCTTCCCGTCTACCAGTTCTAATTGGTAGTCGAGATGTGCTTCCGAGAGTATACTTTGCAGTTGTTCCAAGTCGGCAACGGTGAGGCGGGTGGAAGGAGAACCGGATTTAATTTGCAAATCTTCTGGCTCTGTAAGACTTGAGGTCATAGGAGGATTCCAGAGACATTTGAATCTATGTTAACAAGAAAATCAGCCGATCGCTTTTTTATTCAGTTGCTTTGCGTTAATGTTAAATATAGCTCTAAATACTGTGTAACAAAGGAAAGTTTTAATTGATGCTCAGTGCTTTAATCTGGATACCAATGTTGGCTGCCGCCCTGATTGGGCTCTGGCCCGGTTCAGTGAGTTCTAAAATAGTTCGGAATGTCGCGATCGCCATTGCGGGTATAGCTTTTATTCTATCGGTGATTTTGGCAATTCAGTTTGATGCCAGTACCAGTCAGTTGCAGTTTGGGGAATTCATTCCTTGGATAGATGTTTTGGGATTGAATTACAATCTCGGTGTTGATGGTTTGGCTCTGCCTTTGGTAATTTTAAATACTCTGCTGACAGGGGTAGCTATTTACGCTACGGATGAGTCGATCCGCAGACCTCGACTTTATTATTCTTTGATTCTGTTAATTACTGGCGGCGTAACAGGGGCTTTTTTATCTCAAAATTTGCTGCTATTTTTCCTGTTTTTTGAGGTAGAATTGATTCCGCTTTACCTGTTAATTGCGATTTGGGGAGGCGAGCGCCGGGGTTACGCCGCTACTAAGTTTTTAATCTATACTGCATTTTCGGGAATTGTGCTGCTGGCTGCTTTCTTGGGCACTGGTTGGCTTAGCGGTGCTTCGAGTTTCGATATGGTTGGTGCCGCGGGCGCATCGCATTTGCAAGGAGGATTGCCCTTGCCTTTGGTAAGGCAAATTGTTTTGCTGGCAGGGGTGTTGCTGGCTTTTGGAATTAAGATGCCTTTGGTGCCTTTTCATACTTGGCTGCCGGATGCTCACGTAGAAGCTTCGACGCCGGTTTCGGTGCTGCTGGCGGGGGTGCTTTTGAAGCTGGGAACTTATGGGATGCTGCGCTTTGGTTTAGGTTTGTTTCCAGATGCGTGGGCGGTGGCGGCGCCGACTTTGGCGAGTTGGGCGGTGGTGAGTGTGCTTTACGGGGCGAGTTGCGCGATCGCCCAAAAAGATATGAAAAAAATTGTAGCTTATAGTTCGATCGCTCACATGGGCTACATTTTGTTAGCTAGCGCCGCAGCTACTCCGATTAGTCTGCTGGGAACTGTTTTACAAATGGTTAGCCACGGTTTAATTTCGGCGCTACTATTCTTAACCGTCGGCATTGTTTACAAAAAATCCGGCACCCGCAACATCGATGTGCTCAAAGGTTTGTTTAATCCCGATCGCGGTTTGCCGATGATTGGCAGTTTAATGATCCTCGGCGTGATGGCAAGTGCCGGCATTCCGGGTTTGGCTGGATTTATTGCTGAATTTTTGATATTTCGGGGCAGTTTGCCAGTGTTTCCGGTGCAAACTTTGCTCTGCATGATCGGCACTGGTTTAACTTCAGTTTACTTTTTAATTATGGTCAACCGCGCCTTTTTCGGCCGCCTTTCGGATGTGGTGGTAAATTTGCCGCAAGTCCGCTGGCGCGATCGCATCCCTTCGCTGGTTTTAGCAATAATTATTGCAATCATGGGAGTGCAGCCGGGAGTTTTAGTTGCTTTGAGCGAAAAAACTGCGATCGGAATGGTAGCTAATGTGCCACCCCAAGTTAAAGTGATTGCTCAAAACTTGAAATAAAATATGACCTAGGTTCGTAGCATCGGACTTTAGTCCTATGGCAGTTTTCAATCCCATGAAATACAGCAGACGGCTGTAGGGACACGGCACTGCCGTGTCCCTAGCTATTCCATTCATCAGTGTATCCGTGTTCAAATCCGTGTCGTGCCTTCCTTCAGTTAAGGTTAAATAAAAATGAAAAGTACCGTATTAAAACCCTCTTCCCATCCCCTAGCCGCATACATTGACCTCTTAGAATCAGGCAAAGCTTTACTGCCTGAGTCTACGGAAAATGTGGTTGAAGTTGTCGGCGTGCTGAAAAGTTATGCTATTGTTTTAGATGCCTATTCTCGCAATCTCAACTATATTGCAGAAGAACAGTTTTTAGTGCTCTTCCCATTTTTTAAATATTTCAACGGAGATGTGAATCTGCCCAAATTAATGCGCTATTTGTGGCACGATCGCATTAATTTTGAGTATGCTGAGTATGTTATGAAAACTATGCTGTGGCACGGCGGCGGGGGTTTTGACAGTTATTTGGATTCCCCGGAATTTAGCAGTTTGGTCGAAAAGGCGATCGCGGCTAAACTGAAAGGCAATTTTTTCATGCAGGGACTCAACAAAGCATTTCCTGATTTTTTGCCGGAACAAGTGCGGATGCTGGCTTACTACACCGGTCTCGGTCAGTTTTGGCGGGTCATGAGCGATTTGTTTATTGATTTGTCCGATTGCTACGAAGCCGGTAAAATTAAGTCGATCGCAGACGTAGTTGATTTTATCTTAGCAGGTTTGGTTAGCGCCGCTAATTTGCCAATTACCTACAGCGTCAAGATTGGCGGTCAAGTCTACGATATCATTCCGGCCTCGGCTAACTTGACATTTTTACCAGATGTAGCAGTGCCTTATGTAGAATCAATTTTCTTTCGGGGAACAGCTTTTTTTGGCACAGTTTCCTACAACGCTCAAGCTCATCAAATCCCGGAAGAACAAAGAGAATTTGCCTACGGGGCTTTGTTTGCTGACCCTTTACCTATTGGAGGTGCAGGGATTCCGCCAACTCAATTGATGCAAGATATGCGTCATTATTTGCCGGAGTATTTGCACGAAGTTTATCGCACTAGCTGTCGGGGTGAAGACGATGTGCGGGTGCAAATTTGCCAAAGTTTTCAGAAGTCGATGTTTTGCGTGACGACGGCGACTATTTTGGGTTTAGCACCTCATCCCATGAATACCTCAGATCCAGAGGAAAAAAAGGCTAATCGAGCTTATTTGGAAGGTTGGATGGATCGATTTGGGAATTCTCGGTTGGATTGGGCAAATCAGCCAACTAACCGGGCTTGTCAGTTGTTCCCCGAACGGTAGAAGGGCGACTGGTTTTTAGGGCGCAATGTCTCTCGGAGTTGCAACAATATTACCTGGTTTGGCAATTGCTTACTTTTGGATACCGAAAGATCATCCGGGCGATCGCAATTATCTCACGTCCCGTAAAATAGCCGTTATCAGGCAAGTAGTGAAAACTTCAGTCCACAGAGTTTTATGAGGACTGAAGTCCTCAGTACCAAACAATTTTATAGTCATTTTATCGGACTTAATATGACCTGATAAATTGTTTGTTTTCGGTTCATTGTGATTGCTTTCATCATAGGTATATCCGCTAACGCTTAGACTGGTAATGACCGGATAAAGCACTTCTTATTTCCCAACTATCTAAATTCGGACGAGAAGACTCAGGCCGTGAGAGTCCGTGCCACAAGTTCCCAGCAAACCATAAGTTTCTGCTAATTCTTTGACTAAAGCAGTTTGTTTGGGACTCGGTTTCCAAGGATTGGGATTACCGTAAGCATAGTAAATTTCTACACCGTCAATGCCGAAACGGGCTGCTTCTGGGATTAGTTTATCTGCAGTCGATCGATACCTGCAAGGATGTGCGAGAACTGCTAAACCTCCTGCTTCATGAATAGCTTCAATTACCCTAGCTGCTGAATAACAATAAGTGCCTTCTGTACTTTTACCTCGTAGGTATGGTTGGAGACTGGGATGTTGCGGATCAAAGGCGTAACCGAGAATGTGTACCTCATTGTTGAGCAATTCGGCATTAATTTCAGCGCCTGTCCAGAGACTAGGTGCTTCGCTATTTTTGTCGGGATGGTTTAATTTCCAATTATCCAGCCAAATTTGAGCTTTAACGTAGCCTTGGGTGCTGTGGTGGTCGGTGATAGCTAAGCCTTTGAGACCTCCGGCTATGGCTTGTTCCATCAATTTCTCTGGCTGCAATCGCCCGTCGGAGTAGACTGTGTGCATATGAAAATTATAGGAACCCGGACAGCTATCGGCATCAATTGTCTGAAAGACTTGTTTGAGTGCTGAGATATTCTGGGCTTCTGGTTTGAGACTAGAACTTGTTGGGGCAGCGAGATTGACAGCCATAAGCGTTATTATAAAAAAAACTAACCTTGTTTAATATATCTAATAAATTGATATGTTGCACCTGTGGCAATAGTCTGCTGTGGGATTGAAATATCTGGCGGATTGTTGCGTTCGGCACAAAATATCAATTCACTCGCACATCTTGCACAATTCTTTATCCAGAATTTTATTGTCGGGTGGGGGCGGGTTTATGAGATTATTGATTTTAGGCAATTTATAGTTGGTAAAACTCGCCTCTACAGGTTTGGGGAGAATGCCGCAAGATATCAATTTACTCGCACGTATTGCATCATTCTCAGCAACAGGCTTTCGGGCCTGTTCCACAAAGAGTAAATTTTATTGTGGAGTGGGCATCCTGCCCACGCTTAAAAGGTTTGTGGAAAATGCCACAAGATATAGCAATCCTCGCATCATTTGTGATTTTCTTACTCCCTCCCCTTGATAAGGGGAGGGTTGGGGTGGGGTAAAAAGTTTACATCTCCTGCAAGGATTGCTATATCAATTCAATCGCACTTTAAACCTGCGGCTGCGGCTGTGGAAAATTCGATCGGCACAAATGTAACTCCAAACTGTTCTCTAGAACACGGTACAATATGCGCCACTCGTTTAGGAGGGTTTTTCCGATTTCCAGTCTTCGAGTCAAACTCAATTATACCGGAGGCTCCTTCGGCTTTAAAGTTGGGATCGGCTAAGGTTTTTTGCATTCCTTCGCGGCTAGGTTCTGGCTGCATTTCGAGGGCTTTAATCAGCGTCCGGGCGGCATCGTAGGTTAAAGCCGATCGAGTATTGACCGGGCCTCCCCACAATTTTTCAGCGTTTTGCGGAAATTTTTTGTCAAAACTTATTAACGGATGCCAAAACACAGATATGCCCAGTTTTTCAACAGACTTTAGCTCTTTTGCTACCTCTAACGTTCTCGGCTCGTACAGAGTCCAGGGCCCGACAATCCAATTGCGATCGCCATTAGCTTTAATCATTG
Organism: Microcoleus sp. T3_A4; assembly: GCF_036700465.1. NCBI lineage: Bacteria > Bacillati > Cyanobacteriota > Cyanophyceae > Oscillatoriales > Microcoleaceae > Microcoleus > Microcoleus sp. T3_A4. The sequence goes on from NZ_JAUBOY010000005.1 coordinate 121,647, forward strand.
CGATCGCATTTTCCAGGGAATTAGTGACTTGACCGTCGGGAATGACAAGTAAGGCTGTTTTTCCGGCTTTCTCAACTTCTTTGATTGCTGCTTCGGCGTCTAAATTATTTTTAGATAAATCGTAATAATTCCTAATTCTAAAAGTCGAGCCTCCTTTGGCTTCAAATTGCTCTTTAAATTCTTCCCACAAAGAAGCGCTAAACGGACTGTTGGGATTGTAAAATACTGCGGCTTTTTTCTCACCGACCAAGAGCAGTTGATTTACTAAAGCTTCAGCTTCTATGCTAGTTGTAGGAGCCGTCCGAAAGAAAAATTTTCGAGGTTTTCTCGTCAGTTCTTCTGTTGTGCTTCCTGGAGAAATGGCGATTAGTTGATTTCGATTGTAAATATCTACGGTTTCTACAGTCATGTCGCTGGTGTAGTGGCCGATAACTGCTAGAATATCGGGCTGAGCGACCAGATAATTAGCCCTTTGAACCGCGTAGGATTTGATATTGCCATCATCAGCAATGATGACTTTGAGACCTTTTCCTTTAATAGCTTTTGGTTGGAGAAAGCCTTGACCGGGAAAATTTTTATTGTTCTCATTTGCAGCCAGAAGACCTAAATTAACTTCGGTTTGAGCTTGAGCAATGCCACGAAGCAGTTCTTCTGCTAAATTTGCGTTGAGGATGCTGCCGTCCTGATTTCTGCGAATGGGAACAACAATTGCGATCGTGTAATATTCTGCATTTATTGCCTTCAGCAGAGCATTGTTGATGTAAATTAAAGTTTCTGGATCTCTGCGGTCTTCCCGCCAGGACTGTTTAAGTAATTTTAAAGCTTCGGGATAATTAGAGTCGGCAAACTCATTTATTCCCCTTTGTTTTGACCACAGGGCGGAGGTTTGCACTAAGAGTTTTTCGCCGGAACTTACACCATCGGCGGAGGGTGTCAGCAACGTTAGTTGCGGGGAAATTCTGGGGATTAGCGGGAAAATTCTGGGGATTAAAAGTACGATCGCCCCAAAAGCCGCAATTCCCGCAACGCCTAACAGCAGCCAGCGAAAGCGCGATCGCAACTTCCGCGAAGTTTTGGGTAATTGGGGCCCTGGGACGATCAAATTCAAGTCTTGCAAAACTTCCTCAACAGACTGGTAGCGGTCTTGGAAGTGGAAGCGCACCATTTTGGTTAAAATATTTGTTAGACCATCGCTAACTGGTTCCGATGTTAAATAATCCCAGATAATTTCGCAATTTTCGGGGTCTTGTGGCAGATTGGTGGGACGCCGCCCGGTGAGGGATTGAATCGCGATAATTCCTACTGCATAAATATCATTGTAGGGTTGCGGGACAGACTGCGGATTGTATTGTTCGGCAGGCATATAACCCCTGGTGCCGATCGCCTGCGATGTGAATATTTCACCAGTAGAGTTAGCGGTAAAAGTGCCGATTTCTTTGACCGCCCCAAAATCAATTAAAACAATTGTTTGATCGGTTTTGCGCCGAATTAAGTTAGAAGGTGTAATATCGCGGTGAATAATATTTTCTTGGTGGACTGATTTTAGTGTTTCCAGAACTTCCCGCAACAAAGCAACAGTTTGTTGCTCATTCCACCGATCGCCCGCAGTGAGTTCTTGACTAAGCGGATGTCCTTCAATATATTCTTGAACCAAGTAAAAATAATCGTTTTCTTCAAAGCTATCGAATAATTCGGGAATGCGCGAGTTTTTGCCGAGACGGCGCAAAGCGCTAGCCTCTCTTTCAAATCGCTTCCTTGCCCTCTCCAAGACGCGCGGATCGTTCGATAGGGGAAAAGGAATTTCCTTAACAACGCACAGAGGATTATTAGGTTTGTTTATTTGTACAGCCGTGTAGGTTCTAGCAAACCCTCCCTCTCCCAACAAAGCGAGAATTTCGTACCTTTCATGTAGGATATGCCCTAAGTTGACACACATAAATCTTCCAACACCTCTTGACAGGCTGCGGCCTTTAATGTTGATTATAAGCTTTTTTGTTGCCCAATACAGCTTGGCAACATATCAAATTCATCTGTGTCTATATCAAAAATACTATAACTCTCAGCAATTGGCAATTCTACATTAGTGAGGAGCGATCGCTAATTATCAATTATCTTTCTGCTAACTTGCTGAGTACAAAAGCAGCTAAAAATCCGCAGACAGTAATTAGTCCGGCAAAATCGTGAGTTTCCTCGAATGCTTCGGGAATCATAGTATCTGAGATCATTGCTAAAATACCCCCTGCTGCTACGGCGGTAGTAGCGGCTATTACTTCTGCAGAAAAGCCGCTGAAAACCGTATATCCTAACAATGCTGCGATACCGGAAATAACTGCGATCGCACCCCAAACTCCAAAAATGTAACCCATCGATCTCCCTGCTTTTTTCATACCGGCGGCGCTGGAGAGCCCTTCGGGAATGTTGGAGAGAAAAATTGCCGCTACTGTCACCCAACTGACAGCGCCTCCAGAAATCATGCTGACGCCAACGACGATCGACTCCGGTATCCCGTCTAACAGCGCGCCGAGGGCGATGGCTAATCCGCCATCGCCTGACTCTGTTTTAGCTGGGTGCAAAGCGCCCGATCGCTTGCGGTGTTTTGCTCCCTGTTGACTCAAAAACCAATTGGCGGCTGTGTAGACAGCAGCGCCACCCAAAAAGCCGATCGCCGTCGAGTCGAAACCGCCGCGCTTGTAAGCTTCATCCATCAGTTCAAAGGATAGCGCTGAAATCAGCACACCAGCGCCAAAAGCCATAATTGTCGCGATCGCGCGCTGGGGAATGCTGACAAAGTAACCCACCGCCGCTCCCAGTAGCAGCGCCGAACCCCCCAGTAAACCCCAAAATCCTGCCTGCAACCACACTGGAAACATCAGCTCTACCTCAAAGGAAAATTTTTTATGCGCGCCTAAAAATTAATTATATATAGGACTTACGGATGAGCGCCATAAACCGGGTTTTTTACCTAATCTGCTAAGTACATTCCTCATAGTTATAGTCGCTAGTGTTCCCCTCAACATTAACTTTTTTACCCCTGGATGCGATTGACTGGAAACCAGCGATAGCCCCAGGCTTCTAACGGAAGAGAGGGCTATTTTTTTTAACTAGCATTATTCAATCAATAATAACGATATTTGCTCCTGATCGCCGTCTCCGCTGACGGATATCCTGGCCAAAAAATTAGATAAGTAAACCAACCAATCTTTGCTGCAATCATGTGAGAAACCACCCGGCTTTTGACTTCGTTTGTGCTGTGTTGGATGTCTAGATAAATCAATAATGAACTGGCAGCAAGGGATGCGAATAATAAACCTCGAGCGCTGAGAAATTTGACTAAAGTTAAGACTGTTAATACCGTCGCAGTTGGTAGCAGCGATCGGAAAAATTATCCCGGTAATTTTAAGCGTCGTCTGACAGAAGGATTGGCTCGTTCTAGTGGTTTTAAGCTCGAACGTTTGGGCTGCCTTTGATTCCTCTACAAAGCCAATAAAAGAGCGGTGTAAATTCCAGCACCAAGGACAAATGCCCAAAACCGACTTTCTCGTTCTTCTGGCAATTCTTCTTTGAGGACGTTGAGAACAATTCCTCCGGCTAAAAAAGCAAATAAAACTGCGATCGCAGTTTTTCCAATTTCAGTAGCGCTCCCCAACACCCACCCCACAATAATAGCTGCTGCTAGTATCCAGCGTCCGATGCGGTCATAAATATGCTTGTGATGTTGCCGCAAACCAGAGTCGTTCACTGCAAAGTGCAGGGCCATTGCACAAGAAAACAACAGCAGATTGGTAAGGCCCGGTTCTTCCCGATGCAGCAGCAGATAGCCAATCAGAGCGTTGTAAATTGAAAAAGAGGCAATGTGTAACCAAAAAACACCAAGACTGGTCACATCCTCTTCGCCCCGCTGACGAGATAAATTTGCAATTCGCTCCAAGCCATAAAATACAGTCAATCCTAACAAAGCTATTAAATAAACGTGGTGTTCTAGATAGGAAATAACTCCTGCTTCTACTTGCTCTAATACCACTTGGTGCAGATTTAATTCCGGTAAAATATGCACAAAAACATAAGCTACCGAAACCCCACTTGCTGCTGAAAGCCAGCCACTGCGAGGAATAGAAGCAAACCGCAACTTGCCGCAAAATAAATGTGTCAGCGCTAAACCAATGGCAATCAGCGCGGTTAAAGCTAAAGTATTAGGAGCCGATCGCAAAGCTGCTGTTATTACCATAACTCTGCTCTACCAAATTAATCCTGTCTTAAAGCTTTAATGACTTGGTGATACTGCTCTTGCACATCTTTCTGGTCTTGCTCCTGAGAGATTTGTTCGCGGCTACTATTTAAAATCATCTCCGCCTGACGCCGTAAAGCTTCTCGTTGTTGGAAATTGTGGGTGTAAGTGGCGATGCAAGCTAGAGCTTCCAATAAACGAATTGTTACCGCCACATCTGATTTACTGTACTGGCGAATTTGGTTAAAGGCAGCATCCACTAACCCTTCAAACGTCACTCCCTCAACAATGACGCGCAAATTCTGTTCATCGTCGTAGCGATAGGGCGAGGGAAAATCCCTTTGAGCGAGGCGGGATAATCCGGCGCTGAGTCGATCGATACACCGAATCGCAGTAAACGGATCGTTGATAGCAGGAGAAATCGCACGCAAGGCAATTTCAACTAACTGATCGATTGGAAATTCTACATCTTGATATTCAGTCCGTTCTTTGCCCAGAATAAAAGCATCGTTAATCTGTTGTTTCAGGCTTTGATTAACCTGTTTTTCCGGGAAAACCATCGCTATCTCGCTGCCTTTGACGATAAACTTTCCCGGTCGAGTTGTAAGACGTACAAGCAGATTGTACTGACGGGCAATTTTCATTAATTCGTCGTCATCGATTGCTTGCAAATAACCCTCGCCCATGGCTTTGATTGGACTTGCTTCCGAGTCAAAATTGGCCGGATTTTCTCCCACTTGTCGCGAGTTGTTCGCCTTACCTTCTCCGATTTTTTCGGGAAACAGACGATCTAGAGCTTTGTCTAAATCGCCACTAACCTGAGTAATTACATGGGAGGCTTGAATAATGGTTGATGCGTGATGGATAAAGTAAATCAGTACGCCGATACTGGCAATTGCCAATCCGGTACCAACTGTCACCGAGAGTTGGGGTACAAAGAGACTGTATCCTTCTCCTTCTCCATGAATGGTTCGCAGTACGAGTAAACAGTAAATAAACGTGCCAATGAAAGTGCCAAGCACGATTTGATTGCCCGTATCCTGCATAAAATTACGCAGCAATCGGGGACCAAAATTTGAACTCGCCAACTGAAGCGCCACAATAGTAATGGAAAAAGCTGTAGCAACAACGCTGACCATTGAACTGGCAACCGATGAGAGAACCGATCGCGCACCATCGGCTCCACCCGTGTAAATCCACCTCCAGTTTGGTATATTACCCGTGCGATCAAGTGTCAGCATGGCGATCGCTAAAATCATCGACCCCACCGCCATCAACGTTGGAATAAACCAGTAGCTAGAGTGCAGCGAGTCCCAAAGTTTGCTTAATTTGACATTTTTCATGAGTAGGGGTGGGGCGAAGATTGTCCGTTGCCGTCTTGTGGCGATCGCACTTCAATGAGTTTTTGCAGAGAACCGCTGATGCTGCGGGGTTTAGGAACTTCGCCATTACCAGCGGGCCATCCTTCGCGTTGACGTTGGCGATCGCCATCGGTCTCTTCGGTTTGGTCATGAAACAAAATTTGCTGCGTAGGAAAGGGCAAGTCGATGCCGTTGGCAGTAAGCTTTTCTTTAATCGCAGAAAGTACCTTGTCCCGCGATCGCAGATCGTCCATTCGTCGCGGCGGAGCAATCCACCATCGAGCGCGGATATTGACGGTACTTCCTGCAAGTTCCATCAGCAACACGTCAGGAGCAGGGTCATTCAAAACCTCATCCACACTGTGCATAGCTTCCATCATTAACTGCTTGGCTCGGTGAATATCATCGCCGTAGCCGATACCAACGTCGTATTCCATCCGGCGTTTATCAAAGGCGGTATTCACAGTAACAGAATTGGTGAACAATTCCGCATTGGGAATTACAATCCGGCGACCATCATAGGTTCGGATTGTTGTAGCGCGAGTTTCAATATTTTCTACCGTTCCCTCAAAGTTTTTAAACACAATCTGGTCATCGATTTGGAACGGTTCCGTCAAAAGAATTAGGATACCAGCTAGGAAGTTTTGTAAGATATCGCGAAAGGCAAAACCAATCGCTACCCCGCTAATTCCCAGCAGTTGCACCAAATCGCCTGCTCTAAATGTGGGAATTACAATCGACAAGGCAATAAACAGACCAACCAGAACAGTAATACCCTGCGCTAACCTTCCCAACACCAGTCCCAAATTTCTGGATTGGCGGTGGTTGCGGGTAAGCCGCCTGACCGCTCTCTTAATTGACTGGCCAACAAAGAAAAAGATTCCAAAAACAATTAACGCTAGTATCATATTAGGCAGCAGGATAATGAAGCCATTGATCATGCTCTCAATCTTGTCCCAGACTCCGGATATTTCTGCTGTCATAAAACTTCCTCTTGCATCAGTCGTTATTGATATAGCAATCCTAAATCATTTGTGAATTTCTTACTCCCTCCCCTTGGGTTCGGGGAGGGTTGGGGTGGGGTAAAAAATTTACGACTCCTGCAAGGATTGCTATAGTATTAAAATTAGCTAGATCAAACTCTTTTTTAAGGCTGTAGATTACTTTAACGTGAGGCTAATTTAGGACTTACACAGCAACAGTAAATATTGGGGAGGGTTCGTTACGCAGAAAGCTAACGCACCAACAATTTTTTTCAAGTGGATATCGAAGCCACATCTTGACCGTTGAGTTTTTGTGCGATCGCATCCAGCACCCTCTGTTCTGCTTCGGAAACCTCTCCGCTATTGTCGGCAATGCGACGGCATTGAGCTAATAGCGGTACTGCAAAGTCCGGGTTAAGTTCCTCTAACAATGCACCCAATGGTTTGGGGGACTTGATGTTAGCAGCAATCCTTTGGAGAGAATCGGCATTTAATTGCAATGCCTTCAATTCTGGCAGAATATCTTCCCAGTTTTTGTTGGGATAACTTGCCAAAATCATGTGAACCATAATTTGATCCATCCCTGCTTGCTGGGCGATCGCCACATCGAGATATTTCTCACTTTGTTGCTGAATCGCTTGCAGCGTTTCGGTTCCAGGTTCTTCAGTCTCTTCCCTGACTTTGGCTTCGTAAAACTGGCGCGCCGCATATCCCAGCGCATACAGCATCGTCGCATTCGTACTCGCACCAATCATCGCGCCAGCCAGCGGTACGTTGCGTAAAAAGCCCAAACCAGCTTTCATGGCGTTGCTACCGCCTAGCGCTAACCCAAAAATTGCCAAAACCTCGCCTTTTCGGGCTGGCTGTTGCAAATCCATCCCATAAGCGGCGGCAATTTCATAAACCATTTCGGTTTGAATCGCAGTAGTCGCCGCTAGATCGATCGCCAGCAGTGCAGCCGCGACACCGGGTAAAATGCTGCTAGCAAATCCGACACCACCGGCGTGGATCGCTTTTTCCACCATAATGCGATGGGCAATTTCGCTGGGATATTCATTGGGATACTTTTCTTGGAGTTCCTTGACTTGAGCTTCGGCTTTAGCTAAGTCGATGCGATCGCTGACTCCAACTAACCAATCAAGCCTGAGTACCCCTGCTACTTGTTTAACAAAGGGAAGATTACCAACATAAGTCACCGCATCTCCGGTTCCTTGCGTCGCTTGTCCAATCAATCGATAAGTTTGTTTAGCAACAGCTTCCCCCAAATCAACTGCTGTTTCAACAACTGCTTTGCCTGTATTCAGTGCAGATTCGGTTGTCTCGGCAAGGAAATTTAACAAACCAGACTTTTGCTGTGAATTAGCTTCTTTTTTTGGGTTTGATTGGTCATCCATCACTGTTTTTTCAATTAACTACAATACGCCAGGTTTTCCGCTTGGACATAGCCTCTCAGAGGCACTGTAATCGGCACCCAACCCTCCGTTCCTAAACTTTCAATCGTCACTCTTCGTCCATTCGCGACGACTCCAAGGCTTTCCCCATCAGTGGAAGGTGCTTGATGTACGTTAATTCCTCTGACGGCTGCCACTTGGCGGCAGTTAGTAGGAGGCGGGGCGGTTGCGGCTTCACACATTCCGAGAAAACCACCATATACGTAGCCTTGTATGGGGGCTGTAATTGGTACCCAGCCATTCTCACCAAGATTTTGAATCGTCACATTTCGTGAGGAACCGATGATGCCAACCGCTTCGCTGTTAGCCGTCGGTTGTCGCCGAACATTAAGACCATTCCTCGCAATAACCTGGCGACAGCTATCCGGTACTTGCGCTAGTAAAGATTCACCTTGAATCTGCATTTTATTTGTATCAGCGGCGAAGGAGGGAGCAACTAAAACCGTTGCCGTTAACAAGCTCGAACTTGTTAACCTTATATATTTTTGCCAGATCCTCTGCTCTTGCATCGCTTTATCTCCTTTTAAATCTCTATGCCAAAACCTTAGAAAAGGTTTTTAGCTTGTTCATCTTCTCCAAGAAAGGATGAATCATCATCACCATGGTATAAAATCTTTCGACTCGCTGGTGTGCTTGTTGAATTTTCTGGTTTTATCATCGCTAATCAAGCATAAACGCGAGGTTTGCGAACGCCAACAGCACCACCCATCATTGCCGCTGCCAAACTCAGCAAAGAGCCAAGTAGAAATGACCAAGTAGCTTTAGCTGTATTACCAGCTAGATCGCGAACTTGATTTGGGTCTACATTCGGCGCTTGATTGGGTATATTAACGCCGCCCTGTTGTTGTACTTGATTGGCAATTTCTCCAGCATTAGCAGCCGCAGCGCCAACAGCACCCGATATCCCGCTTCCTAATAACCAAGCACTAAGTGCTAATGTAGCTCCCCAAAGAATTGCTGCATTCAAAAATGCTGTTTTCTTGGTCATCGGGCCGCAGCTTTGAGCCATCACCCAACCTCCCAAAAATAGGGAAATCAGCAAACTGATAATCGACCAAATTACGACCCCAATACCAACGGAACCTGCATCCGCCCCTGTTGCACCTGCGGTTAATCCGATCGCCATTCCCAAAGCGCTTAAAAGTAGTTGAGTACCCAGAGCGATCGCAATTCCTGCCAAAATTGGCCCCCACCTCACTTGATCGTGGTAATCCACCAGCGGATTGACGATTGTAGGCTCAGTGAGTGGATTGCCCGATCGATCTGGATAAGTCATAAAAGATTAACCCCTGCGTTACGTCATTTTTTTTCTTGAAGGTAATTTAAGTTTACTTAATCATCATTACCAGAATATCTACCGATGGGCATAATATTTTTAAGTTGAAAATTTTAAATATCAAAAGTAGTAACTTCGCTTATAAAATCGCAACTTCCTTTAAAAAAAACCAGCAGCTCGTTTAGAGATGCCCTTAATTTTGTAGGATATCCCCTAGTTAAGGTGATCGTAAAACCTAATAAATCCTTGTGAGAGTTGCTGGCAGAAACGTTGTAGCTTGGCTCGACCCAACCTACGAATGATTAGATAAATTTACCCCCTTGAGTACAGGAAATCGAAATTCATCTACCTAAAGATAGAAAAATATAAAAAAATATCGCTATCTTGATGATTTTCAATTTGCTGAATCATTCATAAGAAGGAAGTATTAGAGCTGATATCTATCTAAAGTAGGTACACAAGTTGATGTAGATAGGTACAGGAAACAACTATGTTACTTTACAAAATTGAGGATTTTAGTCCCAACTACCGCCAAGCCGCTTTTGAGGACGACGATATCAAAGGACTGGATGTGTATGGCGGAAGTACCGATGATAAAATTGGCACGATCGATACTGTGCTGGTAGATGAGACAGGACGTTGCCGCTATTTTGTGGTAGAGACTGGTTCTTGGATTTTTGACAAAAAAGTTTTACTTCCCATCGCTCTTTGTCGCATTGATTTTAATGGGCGGCGTGTTTACGCTACAGGTTTGCGGAGTAAAGACCAAGTGGAACAACTACCCAGGTATGAGCATGGGATGGCAGTTGATTACGATTATGAAGAACAAGTGCGGGGTATTTATCGAACTTCCACAGTAGAAGCGTCTGTACCAGTAGAAGCATCATTACCTTTAGAAGCACCTGTTCGAGTTTCTACAACACATTCGGTCTCGCCTCAAGCTAGTAATCCTGCTTATGACCGGGATACCTACACTTACGAGCGAGAACCCGAATTGTATCAGATGAACGAACAGGATCATCAAAAACTCAAACTGTACGAAGAACGATTAGTTGCAGATAAAAGCCGTCGCAAAACAGGCGAGGTAATAATTGGCAAACAAGTTGAAACCAAAAGGGTAAAACTGGAAGTTCCTGTAGAAAAAGAGCGAATTGTGATTGAGCACACAACTCCAGAATATGCAGGGAGTCGAGTAACCCCAGATACCGCCTTTAAGCAAGAAGAAATGGCACATTTTGAAATCTACGAAGAAAGTGTGAATATCCAAAAGCAAGCGTTCGTGCGCGAGGAAGTGCAAATCAGAAAAGAAGTTGAGCAAGATACGGTTGAGGCAACAGACACAGTACGTCGCGAAGAGTTAGATGTTGTAAAAACAGAAGGGGAATCGGATATAAAAAAACGTAATCCGCTTTAACTCAGCCAAATAGTCTCGTTAAAAATGTAAAAATCAGGAGGATATTTATCATGTCTGATCGCAGGCATTTACCGTCAATCAGCGTAGCCTTTTTAGCTTTAGCCATTAGTATCAGTGGGACTGGCTTTGTGCTAAGTTCCCAGCAAGTTGCTGCTCAACAAGCTAAATCGAAATTTCCTGATGTCCCGCCGAATTACTGGGCGCGTCCGTTTATTGATTCCTTAGCTGAAAAAGAGATTGTTACCGGATATCTAGACGGAACTTTTAGGCCCAAACAGGCTGTAGATCGGGATGAATTTTCGGCGATGATCCGCCAAGCTTTTAATCGAGCAAGCGTTAGAAAGATACCGAGTGGAAGTTACTTTAAGGATGTGCCTAAAAACTACTGGGCAGAAACTCCGATTCAAGAAGCTTATGAAACGGGATTTATGAATGATTTTCCCGGAAATGAGTTTCGTCCGAAGCAGCCCTTGACTAAGGCACAAGCATTAGTTGTGTTAATGAGGGGTTTAAATATGGATTTCAATCCCCCTGTTGTCAAAATTGATCAAGCTGCTGCAACTCCAGCAAGCCCAACTCCAGTAAATAAACGTCGAATTGCTAGGAACCGTTTGGCATTTCCCCTTGCAGCGACTGTTTTGATGCAGCCGTTATTACCTCTAGTGGCAAGACAGCAGCCTGCGGCTGCGCCCGCACCTAAATCGGCTAAGACTGTTCTACCAACAACGACAAAAGCTGCAACTGCGCCTGCTAAAAATTCGGCATTAGATTTTCTCAATTCGTATTATAAAGATGCCGAGAAACTTCCTAAATATGCGGTTGAACCCGTGGCAGCAGCGACAAAGGCAAAGATAGTGGTCAACTATCCAGATCCCAGAGTTCTTAATCCGAACGAGTTGCTGAGTCGGGGTAGTGCTACTGCCCTAATTCATCAAGCTTTGGTCAATCAAGGTCAGATAGAACCGCTTCCAGACAAGAACGCTGCTAAGTACATTCCTAACAGTCCACGTCGCTAGTTCTTCCCTCAAAATTAACTTTTTTTACCCTAGAATTCTATTGACTCGAAACCAGCGATAACCGTAGGCTTCTAAAGGAATAGAGAGCGAGTCGGCACCGAGAGATTCATAGAGCCGATCGCCAAATAAATCGCACAGATTGCTGTATTCGTGAGATTTGAGCGTAGCGGTACAAGGTTTGTCGGCTAGATTGTGGACAGCAATCACCGTCCTGCCTTGCCACTCGCAGCAGTGGGCTAACACCGAGGGAGAGTCGGTTTCCAGAATGTGCCACTTGCCCCTACCCAACTCAGGACATTGCTTGCGGATGCTGATTGCACGTTCCATCCAGTTAATTAATGAGGCAGGATCGCGCTGCGCTGCGGCGACATTGACTTGTTTGTAACCGTATTCTCCGATCGCGATCGCAGGTCTGGCAAGAGTATCAGTTGCAGCCGTCGAGAAGCCACCATTCGGTGCATCTGACCATTGCATCACGGTGCGAACGCTGTCTCGACCTTCCAGCGAAAGGTCATCGCCCATGCCAATTTCTTCGCCATAGCGCAGCATGGGTGTACCAGGCAGGGTGAACAGCAAGCTGTAGATTAGTTCAATCCGGCGGCGAGATCCTCCCATCATCGGTGGTAAGCGACGACGAATCCCGCGCCCGAAAATTTGCATAGTTTTCTCAGGGGCAAACGCTGCAAAAATTTCCTCTCGTTCCGATGAAGTAATGCGGTCTAGCGTCAGTTCATCATGGTGGCGCACAAAATTAAGCCACTGACAAATATCAGGAATATCCGGTAAGGTTTTTAGTCCATCGCGCAGCGCTGTGGATTCTTGACGCGCCAAGGCCAAAAACAGATGCTGGTTCAGCAAAAAGTTGAACAGGATGTGCATTCTGTCGCCCTTAGCAAAGTAGACAGGAATTTGATCGCGATCGACATTTGCTTCTGCCAGCAACACTGCATCACCCTGACGCGATGACACAAAATCTCTCATTTCCTCCAAGAAACCTCGCAGGCTTTCGGGGTCTGCACCTTCAATGCCAATTCCTTTAATTAAAAAGGGAACAGCATCAATGCGAAATCCAGACACACCCAGTTCTAGCCAAAAACCCATAATTTTGCAGATTTCTTCTCGTACCGCCGGATTGCCAATATTCAAATCTGGCTGTTCTTTATAGAAGTGATGCAAATAGTAAGCGTTTGCTTGTTCGTCGTACTCCCAAATACTGTCCTCAGCATCGGGAAACACCAGCAATTCTGGATCAGTTTTGGGTGGATTTTCTGACCACACGTAGTAATTGCGATACTTGGAGTTTTTATCGCTTTTGGCTGCCACAAACCAAGGATGCTGATTGGACGTATGATTTACTACCAGATCGATGAGCAAGCGAATTCCTCGTTCCCTTGCTTGGTGCATGAACTCGACAAAATCTCCCAGGGTTCCGAGTCTCGGATCAATGTTGTAGTAATCCATCACGTCATAACCGTTGTCCCGGTTAGGGGAAGGATAAAACGGCAGCAACCACAAACAAGTAATTCCTAGCCCGGATAAATAGTCTAGGCGGTTGATAAGTCCCTGAAAGTCGCCGACACCATTGCCGTCCGAGTCCATGAAGGTTTCAACATCGAGGGAGTAGACAATTGCGTTTTTATACCAGAGGTCTTTCATATCAGTAAATTTCTTAATAGAGAAACGGTGTAACATGGCTGTGTTCAGAAACTGCCACAGGGCTATTGAGCAAGCTGAATTCCACGGCTATAGCTCATCCTTCGGAAGATAATTCTAAGTCGTATTTGTACCCCTTAAAAATATATCAATATAACGGTATATTAAACATCTATCAAGATAATACATTACGTTTTTTCAATTAAAAAACGGTCGATCCGGCTGACTACAGTTAGCAGGAGCGATCGCTAGGAATTTCCGATTCGATGTTCATCCAAATAGCCAATTAGTTTAGCTTGTAGCTGCACTGCCTTCGCTCTCTTTCGCCAAGACAGTGCACCAGCATAAACATTAGTTAAATCTGCCAGCGCTTGTAAGTGCTGACGGCATAGGAGTTGTGTTTGCCTTTAGCGATCGCCAATGCTGCCAACTACTCCTCTACCCAATTGAGTAACCCAAGAGAAGTAACAGCTCCAAAAAAGTGAGCGCCAATCAGATTGACGTTTGCCATCGTCACAAAAATATCTAGGGAACGAATCACATTTTCTGGCGAATAAGCTGTCATCGCTTGGGGCTGACTAAGAGTTTTTGCGAGGACTAAAGCAACTGTTTCTTCAGAAGCAACAAAGGCGATTAATACCCCCACCAAACTAGAAACTAATCCAATCCGTAAGGTGTGAGTAATATGTTCTTTGCTGGGATAGACCTGGGAATTTTCGGCGTGCAAAAGTCTGCCTAAAAGCCTATAGCGAAAGTCCCAAAATATTCTAAAGCACAGCAATAACAGACCAACTATTGCTAAAAATACCCCGAAACCAATACCTGCATTATTGGTTTGTTCGCTCATGTTGCGACCCAACATAGCAAATAATAAAACAATGCCGGAAACAGCACCCAAGAATAACTGTATCCAGAAGCTAAATCTACTAAACAAGCGAAAAGTTGCGACGAATTCAGTTTGGGTCAGCGGTTGCGACAAGGGTTCTGGTTGATTAAGTTGATTCATTATATACACCTTATTGCTGAATTGATCGTGAAAGCAAACGACGTAAGAAATAGGTTCTGCTTGTCTTCCTGTCGCAAGCGATCGCCTTGTGGTTAGCTATTAGAGTTTTCCTGAAAAGTCAGTTAAGGGCAGGACAGGATGCCGGATGTTTGGGAACCGAATTCGGCAATTTCCGGTAAATAAAAGGTTGAACTCAACACAGCCACTGCCGTTGTGGTTGATTGGATTTTCCTCAAATCCTCCCGGTTCTGAACAATCAACTTCTTGCGACACTGGGGATTTAGAGTCTTAAAAATCGACTTAGGCAAAACGTCTCTTGTTTCTGTTCACCATCTCAAAATCTTGCTTCTATCTCCATTTAATCTAACTAGCCAGACCTTGCCATCTGTCTGATGCCATAAGAAAATATCCCCCTGATGGAAGATGATTGAGGAAAAAGTTATGATACAGCTTTGAGTTAAGTGCGATCGATCGCACTATTGGCGATCGATGCTTGATTCCCAACAGCCACACTGGGGCGCATCCATTCTTACAACATCCATAAGCTAGTTAGGGCAGCTATTCCAGATTCCCAACTATTCATATGCGAGTTGGGAGCTATTCGTTGCAAGCAAGATTACCCGGACATTTTTTTATCACCTTCCGAGTATTGACCATTTAAGCCAACAAATTAAAACGATTTTTATGTGAACAAATTCGCATATTAATCTGTTATAGCAATCCTTGCAGTAGTCATAAATATTTTACCTCACCCCAACCTTCCCCGCGAGTTCGGGGAGGCAGTAAGAAATTCAATGATTTACGCTTTTTATATTACAACCATTATTGCTTTGTTGGGCAAGTGATACTGCTTTGTCTCAACGGAGTTGTGGCATTTATATGCGCTTTTATTCCCTATATCGGCGAATTTTTAAGCGTAATTTTAGCAGGGCTGCTTTTATTAGATTAGCATTGGAAAACAGGTGAGGTGTTGTTGCTATATTTCCTAATTAAACAAAGTGCAGCAGGAAATTTGGTCACCCCTATCCTTATGAAAAAGCAGGGATATTTGCTTTCCAATTACACATTAGCATTCTAGACAGCATTTAAATTTTTATTGGTTTTTTTGGGATTATTTTCAGCGCCACCCATTCTAATTGTTATTTAAACTTTGGTTAAAGAAGTTTGAATCAAAGATATACTAGACTGCTGGTCTACTGCTCCATCAGGGAAGCTATCTCTTAGCCCATAAAGCGAGATTTGTCAAGGCTAATAAATGTGAAATTTATCACCACTCAATCAACCGCTGACACTCCCGCTCAAGACAGATGAAAAAAATCTCTAAATAAGCTAATTATTAAGTTAATAAATGATAATATAAATCGTTTGTTTAAGAACTCAGGTAACTGGAAAGGAATGCAGCATTGCCTATGCCAGCAGTCGTTAACAACTAAAGTATAAAAAATATGAAACGGGACAACTCACCCACCGACAGCATTAAAGACTCAATTGGACAGGCAGCTTCTCATCCCTGGTTTGAGCGACTGGCAAGATTGGGATATGCTTCCAAAGGCTTAGTTTACTTTATTGTCGGTTTTCTAGCAGCACAAGCAGCCTTTAGTATGGGCGGCAGGACAACGGATACTAGCGGTGCATTATCAGAAATTGTTAACCAACCGTTCGGTAAATTTCTGCTATTTCTGGTAACGATTGGCATTATTGGTTATGCCCTTTGGCGTATCGTTCAGACAATTCTCGACCCAGAACACCAAGGACAGAAAATGGATGCCAAGCGAATTGCCCAACGCATTGGCTACGCCTTAAGTGCTTTAGGTTATGCAGGTTTGGCTTTAACGGCTGTAAAACTGATAATGGGTTCGGGCCGTAGTAATAGCAATACAACCGAAGATTTGACAGCCCAAATTTTAGCGCAACCGTTTGGACAATGGTTGGTAGGATTGGCGGGATCAATTGTTATTGGTGTAGGCTTTTCTTATTTCTACGAAGCATATAAAGCCAAATTTCGCCGCCATTTCAAGCTAGATGAAATGAGTCCAACCGAGCAAAAGTGGGCGACACGGTTGGGTCGATTTGGAATTGCTGCCCGTGGAATTGTTTTCGTTATAATTGGTTTTTTCTTAATTCAAGCAGCAAGGCTATCGGATGCCAGTCAAACCAAGGGATTGGGCGAGGTGTTGGCAATTGTGGCAAAACAGCCTTTTAGTCCAGCGATTTTGGCTCTAGTACCTTTGGGTTTAATTGCCTATGGCATCTACTCGGTAATTGAAGCTCGCTATCGGCGAATTTTCCACTCATAAGCTTGCTCGTTATACAGAAAGTTATGAATTTTGAGTCCAAGATTATTTTGGGTGAATTAAAAACTTATCTAACTCAAGACTCAAAACTTTTACTAGCCGTCCTGGTTAAATCACCTGCTTTTAAGTCTGGATATTTTAACTCAAAACTCAGCGCGGACACGAAGGCACCGCCCCTACTCAACTCAAAACTCCTAAAAACTTATGGCACAAATTGGTTATCACGCTTCCCACGAACAGTTTAAGCCCAGCGAATTGCTGAAATATGTCCAAATGGCAGAAGAAGCTGGCTTTACCCATGCCCTTTCTTCCGATCACTTTCATCCTTGGAGTGAAGCGCAAGGACAAAGTGGTTTTGCTTGGTCTTGGTTGGGTGCAGCAATGCAAGCAACGCCAACGCTTTCCTATCGAGTTGTTTGCGCTCCCGGACAGCGGTATCATCCGGCTATTATTGCCCAAGCTGCGGCAACGTTGGCAGAAATGTTTCCCAATCGTTTTTGGCTAACGGTTGGCAGCGGTCAAGCCTTGAATGAACATATTACTGGGGATAAGTGGCCTACTAAGAGCGATCGCAACGCGCGCCTCAAAGAATGTGTCGATATTATCCGCGCCCTTTGGGCAGGAGAAACCGTCACCCATCGCGGTTTAGTGTGCGTAGAAGATGCAAAACTCTATACCCGCCCGGAAATTCTCCCATTAATTATCGGCGCCGCAGTTACCCCAGAAACCGCAGAATGGGTGGGCAGTTGGGCTGATGGATTAATTACGACTTCTCGCCCACCTGAAAAGTTAAAAAAAGTCGTCGATGCGTTTCGTCGCGGTGGTGGAGAAGGGAAACCAATGATTTTGAAAGTGCAGCTTTCCTATGACAGTAATGCACAGAAAGCACTACAAGGCGCTCATGATCAATGGCGTAGTAACATCTTCAAAAGCAAAATGTTGACAGAACTGATAACACCCGATCAATTTGATGCCGCCGGGGAGTTTGTGCAACCAGAGGAGTTATATCAACACGTCCGGATATCGGCAGACCAAGAGCAGCATATTGAGTGGTTGCAAAAAGATATTGAATTGGGGTTTGATGAACTAATTTTGCACAACGTTAACCGAGAACAAGAGCAGTTTATTGAGGTATTTGGCGAAAAAGTAGTGCCAGCGCTGACCAAAACTTGATCTTGGCATCTACCTAATTCAAGACTTTGAATTCTGATTTAATAATTGCTGAATCTCAGCCCGCAAGGCAGCAATTTCAGTTTGAAGTGCTGCAATTGATTTCGCTCCTGCTAATTCTGCTTCGTCATCCTCTGCATCGCGACCAATAAAAAATGTGGCGATGGTCGCAGTTACATAACCAAAAACCGCAAACGCATAGAGTGCCAGAACAAGGCAAAGTATGCGACCTTCTGGCGTTTTGGGCCAATATTCCGAACCCATTGTCATCATTAGCATAGCCGTCCACCATAAGGCTGTGCCGTAATTATTTAACCCGGAGGAACCATCGGCGACATCTTTTTCAAAAGCATACATCCCTGCTGCACCTACCAAGGTAATAATTATCGTTAGTCCTACGACATAACCAAATCCGCGACGGCTAACACTCGCAGCTAATGCCCGCATCCCTCGATTCGTACCAGTCATAACTCGCAACAACTGCAAACTTCGCACAGCCCGTGCTGTTTTGAATGCTCGCACAACTCGTACAATCCTCAAGGTACGCAAAGCAGGCAACAGCAGAGAAAAAGCCGTTATCCAATGGCTTTTGATATAGGAAATTTTGCGGGGAGCCAAGGCAAATTTAACTATAAAATCTGCAATAAAGATAATCCAAATAGTAGTGCTAACGACTTCTAGCACTGGGTTTAATCCCCAAATTAATTCAATAGTAAAGAGGGCTAGCCACACAAATGCCAGCACCAGCATGGGAGCTTCCAGCCAATCTTCTAGCTGTTGGAAAATCTCGCTTTGTTCTTGTTCTATGGCTTGTTTTTCTGCCAGGTTGGGGGTCTTCATCTACCTACCAAATCATTAGAAGTTGTCTTTTACGCTGCCTTTTAGCATAAGCTTTCGCCAACGGCACAGCAGTAAAGCCGTGGGGGATTATTGACGCGCAAATAATTAGGCTACTAATGACCCAAGCTAACTCTAATCCCGTTTTACGTAGCCCCAGCATGGCATAGAAAATCGCTGCCGCACCCCTTGGACCAAACCATCCTAAAAACAAAGTATCCTACCAGCTTTTTAGCTGACCCAGCTCATGTGGGCGAAGACAGCGCCACTACAAAACCTTGTTCAATTCATTCGCACTCTAACGCCCTTCCCTCTTCACCTCCAACTCTTCACGACGCAGTGTTTCCGTTGCCTCAACAATCTCCGTTTCAACTTCTTTCCTGATGTTAACTTCTTCGCGCACAAAAGCTTCTTTTTTTAGCTCAGCAGTTTCTTCGTAAACTTCCATACGCATCACCTTTTCCTGCTGGAATGGAGTATCCCGATTTACGGGTGCACCTGCCGTTCCTGGAGTTATACTTTCAATTACAACTCGCTCTTTTTCTGTGGGAATTGAAACTCGTGCCGTTTCGGTTTCTACTCGCTTGCCAATTGCTACCTCGCCAGCTTTGTGACGGCTTTTTTCTGCAACCAGTCGTTCTTCGTAGAGTCGGAATTTGTGATGCTCGCGCTCGTTCATCTGATACAATTGAGGCTCTTGTTCGTAAGTGTAGGTGTTGCGGTCATAACCAGCAGCGCTAGCTTGGTTAGAGACAGAACGCGGCATAGAAACTGGTGCAGATGCCTCTAAAGGCAATGATGCTTCTACAGGTGCAGACCCTTCTACCGTTAGAGTACGATAAACACCCCGCACTTGTTCTTCATAATCGTAATCAACTACCATCCCATCCTCATACCTGGGTAGTCTTTCTGCTTGGTCTTTACTCCTCAAACCCGTCGCGTAGATGCGCTCTGCATCAACATCCACTCGACAAAGAGCAACTGGAACTAATACCTTCTTGCCAAAAATCCAGAAACCTGTGTCAACAACAAAATATCGGAAACGTCCTGTCTCATCAACTAGCGCGGTATCGATGGAGCCAATCTTCTCATCTGTATTTCCAGCATAGATATCCAGGCCTTTGATATCTTCGCCATTAAAAGCCGCTTCGCGGTAGTGGGGATTAAAATCTTCAATTTTGTAAAGTAACATAGGAATCCTTCCCTTTCTATCTACATCAACTTATGCCTCCATTTTAGATATAACTCAAATTTGATGCTTCCTTCTTATGAAGTATTAAATAAAACAGAATAGTACGATGAGTATATTTATTTTAATTTTTTTCTGTCTCTGGATAGATGAATTCTCATTTTTTATCCATCTTCCGCTCCCTCAAGTTTCGCAATTTGAACTTTGAACAACTTTGCCTTTGTTATACTACTCCCTATGTTTAAATATTATTATGAATATATGCAATGCCGCCTCTTCAGCCAGCAATTTTCCATAACTGATAACTCATGAGTAATAACTAATAAAAACAAATTCCCCGGCCTAACCAGGGAACGAAAGATATTCAAAAAAGTAATGTTGTTTTAATAAATTGAATTTGCCAAAAAGCGGCGATAATTTAGTAGCAGCGATTGTTGATTTGAGAGCGGACGCCGGGGCGGGCAGTCCTGTACAGGTGCCGCACCCGATCGCATTTTCCAGTCTCAAGAAAACAGTTGCATTCATATTTGAGTACCACTTAAGCTTGGTTGCTGTTGCGAGTCTGGCTAGCCAGCTCCAACACTTGCGCCCAGCGTTTTTGGACTTGTTTGGGAGTGCATTTGAGCGCGGTGGCGATCGCCTTGTCGCTTTCTTGATTCCGCTTCATTTCTAACAGTTGCTGCATTTCGGGCGCAAGTTGAGCGCGAAATGCTTCCCATTTGTCCGAAGTCATTCCCAGCTTTTGATCGACATCAGCACCCAGCCATTCGTGGACGAGTTTCCAATTTTGAGTGCGGGCAAATTTTTCGACGTGATACTTGAAACGTTGTTGCAAGTAGTCGCGCTGGCGGGAAGACAAACCGAGCGCGCGGTCAATTTCCGAAGCCGAAAGGTCTTGCAATTTTAAAGTTAAGTAATTCACGCATTCTGGCTGATTTTGCGATTCCAGATAGGCGATTAATTCCGAGACTACTCGATCGCGCAGCACAGCATCAGCCGGATCGACAGTTTCCGATACCATTTGCTCGCGCACTTGTTGCAGCGCTGGAGAGCGGCTGTACATTTCCGCATCTTCTCCCTTGCCCGATTCTACAGCCATTTCAATGTCGATCGCTGTTTCGGGAGGTTGGCCCTTAGCAAATCCTTGAGCGCGCAACACGATCAGGCGCTGGCGGTTGCGGCCGGGCAAGCCGATTTGGCGCTTGGCGTAGTGTTCGGTAAAAGCCATGTACTCAGCCAATTCTAGCTGCGTGCGGGGCTGGTAGGTGACATCGAGTTGGTGTTCGCGGCGGAAAGCTCGCAGAGATTCGATGTAAAAGCCTTGCAAAAAGTCTTCAATCATGTTGTAGCGAGCTTGGAAGTTCAAGTTCGATCGGAAAGAAGCAACATGGCGGTAAATCATAGCCGCGAGGTGAGAATGCAGTTCGACGCGGCCTTGCTTGGAACCGAGGCGGTAATATTGCAGGGTTTTTTGCAACCGGTGCTCAGCCAAGGTGATTTGCCAAGCTTCAACTTCGCCGGAAATTTGGATGCGATCGCTCTTTTGGCAAATCCGTTCGACTTCCTTAGCAATCCGCATCGCCACTGCTTGAGCGCTGCGGCTGGCAGTTTTCATTTCGGCTTGCAATTCTTTGAGAGCGAAGTCAGCCAAAGCGAGGATATCGATGCTGGGAACAGTATTGACTTCGGCGTTTGGTTCGCTGGAGGTAGCCGGAATGCAGTTGAAGCCAGAAGCGGTGTTGCAGTTGACGGTGGTGGCAGTTTTGACAGTCATGGCGTTTATCGGGTGGTAGGGCACAGCGGGTGTGCGAGGACATTTGTCAGAGAGTGAGGCGGCAGTTGCTGGCGGTTTCGCTTGCTGTGCTGATTCAACTCTCTATACATTGAATGTTACGGAAGTAGAGATAACCGTAGTTATGCCAGTGTTCCACTCTCTCATGCAACAGTTTTTGGCTGCTGAATCTGATTCTAAGCGCTGGCTGTGGAAGATTGATTTTATTGCCGTTAAAGCCTTACTGTACAAGCATTCTGAGCTGTTATTTTGGTGTGGCGATCGCGAGGAAAATGGAGGGTGCTGCCAGGCCGCTGAGTGGACAATCTAATAACTGGCTATTTGAGGCGGTTTTGGCCGTTAGAGATTGTGGAATCGAGACTTGGCAGAGTGTAGCTAACTGCAATGTCTTCAGAACCTACGCAACAGCAGTTAGGAAACCCGGTTAATCTGAAAATTTGATCTTATTCAAGAAGGAAGAAGGAATCAAAAAGAAGCACAGAGAGCTTTGTTTACACACAATTCACCCTGATTCTTTCTCTAATACCAAAGTCACCGGCCCGTCATTCTCGATCGAGACTTGCATCATCGCTCCAAAAACGCCTGTTTCGACTTTTAAGCCGCTTTGGCGCAACTTTTGGACAAATTTATCATAAAAAATTTCGGCTCGTTCAGGAGCTGCGGCTCGGTCAAAAGAAGGTCGCCGACCTTTGCGACAGTCCCCGTAGAGCGTAAATTGACTGACAACCAGCAACTCGCCGCCCATGTCTTGTACTGACTTGTCCCAGCGCCCGGTATCCCCGGCCGGGTCGGGAAACAAACGCAATTCCAGGCATTTCCGAGCCATCCAATCGAGTTCTGCTTCGGTGTCGGTGTCTGCAATACCTACAAGCAAGTTAAGTCCGCAGCCAATTTTGCCGACAATTTGACCGTCAATTTCGACTTGAGATGATTTGACTCGCTGGATGATGACTCGCATGGGAAATTAGAAATGCTTAAATTTAAAACTAAAAATCAAAAGGTCAACTTACCTTTTTAATAGGAATTATGAAAAAAAAATTGGTTTCTCGGATAAATCTTGGTTTTAACTTATATCTTGCACCCTACTCAAGAACAGGCTTTCCGGCCTGTTCCACAAAGAGTATATTTTATTGTGGAACAGGCCGGAAAGCCTGTTCCTAAAAGGCTAATTGAGAGTGGTGCAAGATATAAGTTTTAACCGCGAAGTCTCGATGAAAAAACCTGGTTTCTAGCCAGCGCACGTCTGTTCTGTTTAATTTTCAACCTTTAGTTTTTCCCAAAACCTTTGCCACGATTGGTTGAAGGCATACAAAGACAGTTTTCGAGTTGCGATCGCAAAGTCTCGGTATCCAAACCCTGACCAATGAGAACAAGCTGATTTTTGCGATCACCTTTCCACTCGTCGTCATCCATCGAAAATCGCTTCCCGCTCAAGTGAAAAATATGCCGTTTAGGGCTTTCTTCAAACCACATAATTCCTTTCGCGCGAAACACATTTGTTGGCAGTTGTTTGTCTAAGAAATATTGAAATTTTCTCAGAGAAAACGGCTTGTCACTTTGGAAAGAAATGGAGGTAAATCCGTCATTTTCTAAATGGTCGGAGTGGTCGTGATGGCTGTGGTCGTGATGGCCGTGATCGTGATGGCCGTGGTCGTGATGGTCGTGATGTTCGTGGTTGTGATGGTCGTGATGTTCGTGGTCGTGATGGTCGTGATGGTCGTGACTGCTAGGAGTTTCTTCAGATTGGAAATATTTGTCCGATTCAAACAATCCGACGCTGAGGACTAGCGGTAGGGGAACTTGCGATTTTACAGTTCGCAGAATTCGAGCACCTTCTTTGACATCCCGAATCTTAACTTCCAACAAATCTAAATCTGCTTCTTCTACCAAATCTGTTTTGTTGAGGATAATTATATCGCCATAAGCTATTTGACTGTACGCTGCTTGAGAGTTGAACAAATCTAAGCTGTAGTTGGCTGCGTCTACTACTGTAACTATCGAATCGAGACGAGTCAGGTCGCGCAGTTCTGTGCCTAAAAAAGTCATCGCTACTGGCAGCGGGTCGGCGAGTCCGGTTGTTTCGACTACTAGATAATCAAGATTTTCTTGACGTTCCAGAACTTTGTAAACTGCATTAACTAAATCTTCATTAATTGTGCAGCAGATGCAGCCGTTGTTCAGCTCAACCATGTTGTCGTCGGTGGTGACAATCAGTTCGTTGTCGATGCCGATTTCGCCAAATTCATTGACCAAAACTGCTGTTTTCAAACCCTGCTGGTTGGTCAGGATGTGGTTGAGCAGGGTTGTTTTGCCACTGCCGAGAAATCCTGTAATGATTGTAACGGGCAATCCGTGTTTGGGAGCGTCCATCGCCAGTTCTGTTTCGGACTGAGTTGTAGATTGCATAGCTTGAATGTCAAATAATGTCGATCGCACTTTCTTTGTGGCTCTTATTGTATCTTAATTAGGACAAGGCCTGGTAAACCCAGTTTCTCGGAGAAATGTTGGGTTTGGTAGCATGGTATCTACGCATCAACCGGCAATCAGCCCCAGAGTGCAAAATAAGTGGGCCGCTAATTATCGGCAATTGCTAACGCTGTCGATCGCACTTTGTGATTTTTTTGATAAAATTTTTTCCAGAGTACCTGTGGGAGTTAGCCTACAAGCTGTTTTCCCGGTAAATTCAGCAAGGACAAATTGGGGGCAGACTCAAGCTGAGTGCGATCGCCCAATGCCCGCTGCTCTATAATAGTTTTAATTATCGAGCTGCGTAAAATATTTAACTTTCCACTATCAACGAAAACAGGGCGGTGGCTAACAACAGCCACCGCCCTCAAGATAGTATTGCGCTATCTAAATCTGTGCTTACGCAGGAAGCAAGACTGAATCAATAATGTGGATGACACCATTATCAGCAGCAACATCGGCTGTTGTAACGGTAGAATCATTGATTTTGACGCCATTGGAAGCATCAATTTTCACTTCTGAACCTTCCACTGTCTTGGCAGATTTCAGCTTGACCACATCAGCGGCCATAACTTTGCCAGAAACGACATGATAAGTCAAGATTTTTGTGAGCTTAGGAATGTCCTTAAGCAGTGCTTCTACAGTACCTGCGGGAAGCTTAGCAAAAGCTTCGTCAGTAGGCGCAAAAACTGTGAAGGGGCCAGCGCCTTTGAGAGTATCTACTAAACCAGCAGCTTTGACAGCAGCAACTAGGGTTGTAAAAGATCCAGCCGAAACGGCGGTATCAACGATATCAGCCAAGTGAGTCACCTAGTTTTTGTAATCTATAAATCACTATAACGCTAAAAAGTTAATTTAGCTACATTAATTTTTTCTTTAGTTCTGTCTGGTTTTCTGATATTTAAGATAACAATTTTTTATTTAACTTCTTTCATAAAATACCTATCTAAAGGTAGATATTTATTTTTAACTTTTAGTGTATTTTTATTTAGCAATGTAATCCTAAATACATTAGTAAGACGATCGCCCCTGCGCGCTTTTTAAACTAAACGCAGGGGCGATGCTGTCTCGCCCCTGCTACAACATTTTGATTAACTTGGCAAAACATTCAACCTTCAGCGCCACGCTAACAGATTACAAAAGCCCGCCACCCCGACTGATGGCAACAGTTTGGGAAATCCCGATCTAAACTGTTAACAACCACTAACTAGCGGAAGGGTGACATGAGATACAAACTACTAGGTCACAGCGGACTTCGCGTTTCGGAAATCTGCCTCGGAACCATGACTTTTGGGGAAGAGTGGGGTTGGGGGAGCTCCTACGACGAAAGCCGGAAAATGTTCGACGCCTTTGCAGAAGCGGGCGGCAATTTCATTGATACCGCGAATCTCTACACCAACGGTACTAGCGAAAAATATGTCGGTGAGTTCATCGCAGCCGATCGCGAAAAATGGGTAGTTGCCACTAAGTATAGCCTCAACATGAAGAATGGCGAAATCAACGGTTTCGGCAACCACCGCAAAAATATGGTACAAGCAGTAGAGGCAAGTTTGAAGCGGCTGCAAGTTGAATACATAGATTTGCTGTGGCTGCACGCTTGGGATTTTACCACACCCGTTGAAGAAGTGATGCGCGCTTTTGACGATTTGGTGCGCGCCGGAAAAATTCTTTATATCGGCATTTCCGATACGCCGGCTTGGATTATTTCTCAAGCAAATACGATCGCCCACCTGCGCGGGTGGACACCATTTATCGGCTTGCAAATCGAGTATTCTTTAAAAGAGCGAACTCCTGAACGCGACTTGATCCCTATGGCAAAAGCCTTTGATATTGGCGTCACAGCTTGGAGTCCCCTAGCAGCCGGTTTGCTGACAGGAAAATACAACACTTCAGAAACAGCCAGCGAAGCTAAACGGCTGAATTCACCTGAATCGGGAAAAATTAACGAACGAGACCTCAAAATAGCTGACGAAGTTAGCAAAATAGCAGCCGAAATTGGCAAACCTGCTTCTCAAGTAGCCCTAAATTGGCTGATCCAACAGCCAGTCGAAGTTATTCCGATTGTGGGTTCCCGCAAACTCTCGCAACTTCAGGAAAATCTCGCTTGTTTGGAGTTTGAATTAACCCCCGAACAAATGCAGCAGTTAGACAAAGTAAGTGCAATTGAATTGGGCTTTCCCCACGATTTCTTAAAGAGTTCGATGGTGCAAGATTTTGCCTTTGGAGGGGGACTCGCCAAAATTGACAGCCGCCGACTGTAAAGTTGCTGCTATTTTCTAGTCGCGGGTTTACGTCGATATGTGGCGTTTGATTGCAGATATCGGCGAACCCGCCCTTAGAGGGATGATTGACATTTGTGCTGTGGGCGCGACGTTAAATTGACGCCCACAACACAAATGTCATCACCTTAGTTTCTTGGCACAGACTCGCGCAAAATCTTAGGTTTATCGTTGCCGTTGCCTGGTTTCTTTGTTATTGTTGAGACAGGTGCTCTTCGATGAGTTTCAGCCCACTGCATAAACTGTCAATTGTTAATCTATCGGAAGTCAGAAATCTCGGGTGCAACTTGGTATATTAGGATACAAATTTACCAAATTAGCGATCGGATTAGTTAAAAAAAAGCAAGGTTTGTCAAATCAAAAAGCAACATAAACTTGATGGCAAATTTTCTCTCATCTTCAAATAAAGCAATAAAACTCGCTCTTTTTTCACCCCATACCTGCCAGTTAAGAGTCATTTTACAAGGTCGATCGGCATTTTAACGGCTTTTGAACCCAGCGTGCAAGCTAGGTGTCTCCTGAGATAAAAGTCATCCTTCAGATAGAAGTTAGGGCAGAAAAACTGGGTTACATTTAACAACAATAGCAAGTCTAACAATATTAACTTATCTCCAAGTTTCAATTCTGAAAAAAGCAGATAAGCCTGTTTTTTCCGCAGCTAAACAGTTTCTTTGTTTGGCTCACTGAATGCGGCGCTTGCTCGTCAATAAAAGTTCTCAGATTTATGCTTGCGGCTTTTAGTAAGACACGGCTGAGAAATATATCCTATTGACCACTTTTAACTGACAAATTTTCATTGACAAATTCCAGAGGCTAATATGTCGCCCCCAGAAAACTCAGTAAACAATAATTATAGCAATAAAGATCGAGCATGGGAGATCCGATTTACCTCTATAGATCCAGCCAAATCGCCCTCTCAATTCGCTGCCTCGCCCGCATTGCGCGCCAACTTATCAAAAACTGAGGCTTTAGATGCACCAGATTTAGTTTGCCTGTCTCATTTGCGGTGGAATTTTGTCTATCAGCGTCCGCAACATCTCTTGAGCCGCTGTGCCAAAAGTCGTCGCGTATTCTTTGTAGAAGAACCTGTGTTTAGCGCGGCTACAGATTGGTGGCTTGATGTCAGCATCCACGAAAGCGGAGTCTGGGTAATAGTACCGCACCTGAGTGAAGGAACCAGCGAAGCAACAGCACAAACTGCTCAGCAAGCTATGCTAGATGATTTGTTTCGAGCGGCCGAAATTAGCCACTACATCCTCTGGTATTACACACCAATGGCTGTCAGTTTCACAAACCACTTAAAGCCGCTAGCTGTAGTCTACGACTGCATGGATGAACTGTCAGCATTCAAAGGCGCGCACCCGGATTTAAAAGGCAATGAAAACCAATTATTAAAGCGCGCTAGCGTAGTATTTACCGGGGGACACAACCTTTACGAAGCTAAACAGCACCAGCACCCAAACATTCACGCCTTCCCCAGCAGCATCGAAAAAGAACACTTTGCGACAGCCAGGAATCTTTCACAAGAACCGACGGATCAAAAAGACATTCCTCACCCGCGTTTGGGATTTTATGGCGTTATAGACGAACGCATGGATATCGAACTGCTGGGGGGCATTGCCCAAGCAAGGCCGGACTGGCATTTAGTCATCATTGGCCCGGTGGCGAAAATCGATCCGACAACTCTGCCAACTCACCCAAATATCCACTATCTCGGCGGCAAATCTTATCAACAACTGCCAGCGTATCTTGGCGGATGGGATATCGCTATGCTGCCTTTTGCGATCAACGAATCGACTAAGTTTATTAGTCCCACGAAAACTCCAGAATACCTCGCTGCCGGCAAACCGGTGATTTCTACTCCTATCCGCGACGTGGTGCGGCCGTACGGAGAAAACGGCTTGGTTCGGATTGCTAGCAATTCTGAAGAATTCGTTGCTTGTGCCGAAGAAATCCTCAGCGAAAGTTCGGACGTTCGCACCAAGTGGCTGAGCGAAGTAGACGCCTTTTTAGCAGACAATTCTTGGGACAATACCTGGGGCGAAATGCTGGGGTTGATCGAAAGTGCGATCGACGAGAAACGGCAGAAAGCCGAAGACCGGATGAAAGTTTTAAGTTAGGAATGTTGAGGTTGAAGTGAAAGAGTTACACTTTACGGATTCAAAAATTAACACTCAACACTCCTCGCTGTATGTCCAATTACCAATTATTCCTTACCCTTACCCTTACCCACAATCAGAGGTGTTTCAATGTTTGACTATTTAATCGTCGGAGCCGGATTTGCAGGTAGCGTCATTGCCGAAAGACTAGCAAATGAGGCTGGAAAAACAGTCCTGATAATTGATACCCGCAACCACATCGGCGGCAACGCATACGATCACTACGACAACCACGGCATCCTCGTACACAAATACGGCCCCCACATTTTTCACACCAATTCGCGCCCTGTTTTCGAGTATCTTTCGCGTTTCACCGAGTGGCGGCCTTACGAACACCGAGTCCTCGCCAGTGTTGACGGTCAACTGCTGCCAATTCCGATCAATCTCAACACCGTAAACAAACTTTACGGACTGAATCTCACCTCATTTGAAGTCGAAGATTTCTTCGCAAAAGTAGCAGAACCAAAAGATTACATTCGCACTTCCGAAGATGTCGTTGTCAGCAAAGTCGGTCGCGAACTTTACGAGAAATTCTTCCGCAACTACACCCGCAAACAGTGGGGCATGGACCCGTCAGAACTCGACAACTCAGTGATTGCGCGCGTACCCACTCGCACTAACCGGGACGATCGCTATTTCACCGATACCTATCAAGCAATGCCCCTGCACGGCTACACTCGGATGTTTGAAAAGATGCTTTCTCACCCAAACATCAAGGTGATGCTGAATACCGACTACCGGGAGATTGAGGGTTTTATCCCTTACGGAGAAATGATTTACACCGGGCCAGTCGATTCCTATTTCAATTATTGCTACGGCAAACTTCCTTACCGTTCCTTGGAATTCAAGCACGAAACACTGAACGTAGCCGTACACCAAGAAGCACCGGTGGTAAATTACCCCAACGAGCATTTATATACTCGCTGCACCGAGTTTAAATACCTCACCGGACAAGAGCATCTAAAAACTAGCATTGTCTACGAATATCCCCAAGCTGAGGGAGACCCTTACTACCCAGTTCCGCGTCCAGAAAATGCCGAAATTTACAAGAAATATAAGGCTTTGGCTGATGCTACTCCGGGAGTATCTTTCGTGGGAAGGCTGGCGACTTACAGGTATTACAACATGGATCAAGTGGTCGCTCAAGCTCTGACAACTTACAAACAAATTACTACCAAGCCGGTGATTGAATTGGTAGAAAATGTTAACGCTTCTGCCTCTAATGTAAGCTCATCCAATGGAGTTTCCCATCGCCCAGCCGCAGCTTCTCTAGAAGTCGCTGCTGTCAACCAGGGCAACAGCAATGGCAACGGCAACGGCAAATCTGTTAGCAAGTAGCTGGAAGTTGCGAGTTCCTGGTAAAAAGGTAAGGTGCTGATTGAGCACCTTACTAGGTTTTTATCAAAAGTTATTTAATAATTCAAACAAGCTTTGAGGTAAAAATGAACGTTCTAGTTAAAATTGTTTTGTCTCATGAGGTTTTGGAAGTTTCTCAATTTGCTCAGTTTCAGAAAGAAATACAGCGCCTCATTGAAAGCGGTGGCAAAATTCTGATGCTGGATTTCTCAAAAATAAATTTCCTGAAAAATTCCGAGTTAATGGCTGTAGTGGCGATCGTGAAATTAGTGAGAGACAGCGAATGTATACTTTTGATCTCTGCCATGAGCGAACAAGTTAGAATTCTCTTTGAACTCACGGGACTACAGCAAATATTTCAGTGTTTGCCGTTTGCAGAAGACTTTTATCTCAAAAGTGACCCAACTGAACCGTTAGGAGGTTTGCAAAGTCTTGCTAGCTAGAGGAAGAGGGGGAGAGGGGGAGAGTGGCGCATAGGAAAAATCTTCCTGGTTTATTCTTTTTTCTTTTGACTAATGACTTCAGCACAAGAGAGCCTTCAGATGAGGCTGTTTTAATGGGCAGAACTTTTGCAAATTAATCAGCAAAAAACTTGTCAAAGTGGTGGTAATTGTAGCTAACCTATAAATATAACTTTGGGTAGATGTGCCGATGAGTTGGTTAGGTAGAGAACTAGAAAATTGTGAAATAGAAGAGTCTGCAACTCTTGATAGTAAGGTGACTGTTCAAGGACGGAAAACAGGTTATCCGCGCCCCCAACTGCGCCGGAGCAACTGGATTTGTCTCAATGGTCAGTGGAAGTTTGCTTACGATGACGCGGGCCACTGCGTGCAGCCGATCGATATTTCTGAGTGGACTCACACTATAGAAGTGCCGTTTGCTCCAGAATCCGCAAAAAGTGGGATCGGCGACACAAATTTTCACGCCAACTGCTGGTATGAACGCGAATTTGACGTACCCCACACAGAAGGCAGAGTTCTCCTCCACTTTGGGGCCGTAGACTACCGCGCCCGCGTCTGGGTGAACGGTCAGTTTGTCATAGAACACGAAGGCGGACACACTCCTTTCACCGCAGACATTACAGCAATTGTGAACCTCAACGGGCCGCAGCGGGTGACAGTCTGGGCCCAAGACGACCCGCAAGATTTGGAGAAACCGCGCGGCAAGCAAGACTGGCAAATAGAGCCGCACAGTATTTGGTATCCGCGCACGACCGGGATTTGGCAGACAGTCTGGGTAGAATTGGTGCCTCACACTTATATCGAGCGCATCCGCTGGACTCCGCAGTTTGAACGCTGGGAAATCGGTTTTGAAGCGTTTGTCGCGGGCGATCGCCAGTCGGGAATCCAGATTAAAGTTAAACTGTCGATCGGCTGTTTGCTGCTAGTCAACGACACCTACGAAGTCATCAACGGCGAAATCCACCGCCGTATCGCCCTCTCAGACCCTGGTATCGACGACTACCGCAACGAATTGCTGTGGAGCCCCGAAAAACCGACGCTAATTAACGCTCAAGTACAGTTGTGGGCCGACGGCAAACTACTCGACGAGGTAAAATCTTATACCGCGATGCGGACGGTCAGCATCCAGCGCGATCGCTTCATGCTCAACGGCAGACCCTACTATTTGCGACTGGTGCTCGACCAAGGTTACTGGCCCGACACCATGATGACTGCCCCTTCCGACGAAGCTTTGCGCCACGATGTCGAATTAGTCAAAGCAATGGGTTTCAACGGCGTCCGCAAGCACCAAAAAATCGAAGACCCCCGATTTTTGTACTGGGCTGACGTGCTGGGGCTTCTAGTTTGGGAAGAAATGCCCAGCGCCTACCGCTTCACTCCCAAAGCCGTGCAACGGCTGACGCGGGAGTGGACAGAAGTCATCGACCGCGACGCCAGCCACCCCTGTATCGTAGTCTGGGTGCCGTTCAACGAATCTTGGGGAGTTCCGAATTTAGTCGAAGCCGCAGCCCACCGCAACTACGTGCAAGCGCTGTATTTCTTGACCAAAACCCTCGATCCGACTCGCCCCGTCATCGGTAACGACGGCTGGGAAAGCATCGATACCGACATCCTGGCGATTCACGACTATGACAACAACCCGCAAACCCTAGCTAAGCGCTACGGGCCCGAAGTCCAGCTAGCCGATTTGTTCGATCGCGGGCGTCCGGGCGGGCGTATCCTCACCCTAGACGGCCACCCGCACCAAGGACAGCCGATGATGCTGACAGAATTCGGTGGCATCGCCTGCGCCGGCCACGAAAACCCGGATTTTTACAGGGTTTGGGGCTACGTGCGCGCATGGGACACGAAGGAACTGCAAAGGCGCTACACCGCGCTGCTGAAGGTGGTAAACCAAGTGGAAATGTTCAGTGGATTTTGTTACACACAGTTGACCGATACTTACCAAGAAGCTAACGGTTTGCTGTATGCCGATCGCACTCCCAAATTTCCCCTAGAGACGATGGCTGCGGCAACTCTCGGCTGGGATATTCCCGAAGAAAGTTCACAGCCGCAAGCTATTACTCAGTGCTAATCGGGCATGGGGCATGGGGCATGGGGCATGGGGGATCGGTTATTAGTTATTAGTTATTAGTTATTAGTTAATTGCTAACAATTACCAATTTCTAAATTCCTAATGCCCAATGCCCAATGCGCCATGCCCAATGCCTAATGCCCAATGCCCAATGACCCATTACCCATTCGATTGATGTTTCAAAGTTTTTTCATGGGCGGATTTGAATGTTCCACCCACAGAGTGCAATCTGGAAAACGCCTCGATGTCACAGCCGCCACCGGTCACGATAAATTTGCAGCAGCCGACTACCAACGCTTGCAGGAACAAGGCATTTATACAGTCCGCGAAGGCCTCCGCTGGCACTTAATTGAACAGACACCCGGAAAATACGATTTTTCCAGTTCCCTGCCAATTATCCGGGCCGCCCGCGACATGAAAATGCAGGTAATTTGGGATTTGTTTCACTACGGCTGGCCAGACGATATTGATATTTTCAGTCCCGAATTTGTCTCCAGGTTTGCAAACATGGTGCGCGCTTTTATGGAAGTGCTAACTGAGGAAACAGACCAAACACCTTTCGTGACACCTGTTAATGAAATTTCATTTATTGCTTGGGCCGGCGGCGATGTTGCCTACATCAATCCGTTTGCCAAAGGGCGGGGAGACGAGCTCAAAATCCAGTTAGTCAAAGCTGCGATCGCAGCGATAGAATCAGTTTGGGAAGTCAATCCCGGCACCCGGATCGTTCAAATCGACCCCACAATTAACATTATTGCCGATCCTGACAAACCGGAGGATCGGGACGCGGCGGAAGGTTATCGCTTATCTCAATATCAAGCTTGGGATATGTTAGCGGGACGTTTTCGCCCGGAACTTGGTGGCAAGGAAAAATATCTCGATATTATTGGGGTGAATTATTACGATCGCAATCAGTGGATTCACAATGAAGACCCGATGAAATACACCGATCCGCTGTACCGCCCGTTTCGTGAAATGCTGCAAGAAGTGTTTGAGCGCTACCGCCGCCCCTTATTCATCGCAGAAACAGGTACTGAAGACGATTTTAGACCTGTCTGGTTTAATTATGTGTGCACTGAGGTAATGGGGGCGATGAAAGCAGGAGTTCCGATAGAGGGAATCTGCTTGTATCCGATTGTCAATCATCCGGGTTGGGACGACGACAGGCACTGTTACAATGGTTTGTGGGATTATTGCAATGAATCGGGCGATCGGGAAATTTACCAGCCTTTGGCGGATGAATTGCAGTTTCAAAGGCAGCAGATTGAACCGTTGTTGAAGTTGTGAGATTGATGATTGCTATATAATAATGAAACCCAACAAAAGTTGATGTTGGGTTTCACTAATTTCAACCCAACCTACTACAGAAATTTCGATCGAGCGGACACGATCTAATATCCCTTCTCACAACTTTGTAATCTATCCCACATCTTCGTTTTAAACTTTTTCACTTTGCCTGGCTTTTGCTTCCAACTCTGCCATTTTTTCCATCCTTAGTTCATGTAATGTCTTCTTAGTCGAACTAAGCACTGCCCATTCATAAATATTTATAGAAGACCAATCAGTAACTTTCTTTCCCCACTTATTATAGGAGATTTCTTCCCCATTAAATAGGACAAATGTCTCATCGACTACTATAGCTTCAGAGCTTTCAAAATATTTAATTTCAAGGCTATCCCCAGCTTTGATTAATTGCCACTCAAACAGCTTGTCCATTCGAGGTAGCCAAGTTCTATTAAAGGCAGAAGCAGTGGATATAATTTCTTCCTTGATTGTAGAAGATTCTCCGGCTAAACCAACGTAAAAATCATCCAGTTGTGCCGGAGGCAAAATTTTATCAATACTCAAAAAACCTTGCTCTCCTATAAAAACAGGAGTGATATTAAGACAGATGGCGTCTACCCCATTTGCAATCAACCAAGCAACAGCAGAAAGGGTTTGCTTATCAAAGGATGAGGCTATAAGTATTATTCGTTGTTTTTTGTTAAAGGTTTTGAGTGCGTCATTGCTTGACAAGAATTTATTCAACTCTCGTCTCGCTTTTTCACTAGGAGTCAAATCACCTAATTCATACTCATCTTTGTGGCTCTCTATATACGAACTATAGACCAACTCTACAAGGGATTCAGGTGTCGAAATTTTGGCATAACTCGCGGCATACCTGATAGCTTGAAATTCAAAAGGTTCTTTTCTGGCTTTGATGTCTTGTACGTCGCGTTTAATTTCGATTAGAACAATATTGCCATCTGCATCAATGGCAGTCAGGTCGCTAATCCCGTTACTCGCATTACGAAGTTGTTGACCTACAACTAGAAGAGTTTGGTCATCCCCAAAGAGCAAATTAATGTTTTTGCGTAAGAACTCTTCAATATGTCTTTCCTGTAAGTTTAAGTCTTTAAAGTTTCTAACTTTTATTTCTATTGCTTCGTTCCTTTGGATGCCGCTGTGGTCGAAAGTAACAGGTATGTACATCGCACTCCCTTTGCTGCTATTAGCTGTCTAAGTGTTCAACTATATTGAGCCTATGTATCGGCTCAATAATCCGGGGTAAATCGCTCAACGCTGCAGCAGGAACCAAACTAAATCAAGCCGATTTTTGCCGTTGCTGCGGGATCTCACGTGTCTTCTCAGCAAAAACCCGGTTTCTGGCTATCCGTGCGTAAGTCCTAATAGCAATAAGGGCGGGCAAAATGCCCACCCCACATACTAGATATCACTTTGATATCAGACTTAAATTTTCAATACCCCCAGGGGAATTCGAATCCCCGTCGCATCCGTGAAAGGGATGTGTCCTAGGCCTCTAGACGATGGGGGCGCGTCGTTGCGTTTGCTTGTGTTCCGCACCTTTATTACCTTAACTAATCTTTCCCAATCTGTCAACTACTTTGCGAAACTTTTTTTTCTAGTCGTCCGAAAGCTCGTCACAGTAGGCTTTGAGGATGGCGGCGCAATTGCCGATCGCCCCGAGATGAGCAATTTCAAACCCGTGGGTGTTCTGGGTGGGGAAAGCCAAACAAGCGGCGCGGGCTACGTGGCCGAACTTCATGGCGATCGAAGCATCGCTCCCAAAACCGCTAATTACCGCCAACTGCACCTCTACATCGGCTGCTGTGGCTGCTGCGCGCAATTGGGCGTTCAATCCTTCATCGTAGACTCCGTAGCCGTCCTGAACCAGCAAAACCGGGTTTTCGCTGTCACGAATCGGGTATTCCGGTGCCAGAGGGCAAATTTCCAAAGCGATCAGCGCGTCCAACGGCTGGCGCTGGGTGAAATACAAAGCTCCGATCGCCCCAACCTCCTCCTTCGCTGACGCTACCAAGTAAACATTCACCGCAGGCTCTTTCAAACATTCCGCCAGAGCCAGCAAAATCGCCACTGAAGCCTTGTTGTCCAGAGTGTAGCTGGCGATCCAATCCTTCAACCGCAGCGGGCGCTTGCGGTGCTTTCCCACCACCATCCGCGTGCCCGGTCGAATTCCGGCCTCGGCTAATTCCTCGGCGGTACACTTAGTTTCGATCCAGGCATTCTCCCACTTTAAAGAAAGATCTTCCTGCTGAGCTTTCTGAGGAGATTCGTGAGAAACATGGCGGGAACCGAAGCTGAGAATGCCGCTAATTGTTTGCTTGTCTCCGAGCAAATCCACCACGCCTTCGCCGTAAACCCAAGGAAATGCGCCGCCCAATCTGCGGACTTCCACGCGGCCACTCTCGCCTATTGTTTTAACTAGGGCGCCAATTTCGTCTTTGTGGGCGGTAATGGCGATCGACTTTTCGGGATTGCGGCCCTTAATTAGGGCGATCGCATTATCCGCGCGATCGAGCCAAGCATTCACTCCTAGGGCGGCGAATTTTTCCATCAACCGCTCGTTAATTTCCGATTCCGCACCGCTGGGTGAGTGCAGCATTACTAATTCTTCGATTGTTTGGAACAGGCGATCGAACTCTAACATTTTTTATTTGCGTTTTTAGGAGCGAATTGTGACATATATTAAAGCAGATTTATCAGAAAGAATTGGTTTGAAGCCCCAAGCATAAGCGGGAGAAATTAAAAGAAGACTATTCATTACTCCAATCCTCTTCCTTCGAGGTAGAGGTCGCCCTCTTACGGTCAACTGTCAACTGTCAACTGAACGTCTATTTCCCCGGCGGTACACTTAGTTTTAATTCAGGCATTTTTCCAATTGAAAGAAACATCTTCCTGCTGAGCTTTTTGAGGAGCGTAGGAATGAAGCAATTGGAAGCAGCAAAGGGCGATTGAGTAACAAGATTCATGGGAGCGCGTGGATGCGTTGGGCAATCCGTTGGGGTTTCACCTCACCCCCTGACAAACTGGTGACGCGAGTAGGAGGCGACCAACTGCAGCCATTACTGGTGGCGGATACACTGCTGGCTAACAAGGGCTATGATCCAGATCAGCGTGTGATTGACCGCCTCAATGCCGAGGGGAAGACCACCGTCATTTCACCTCGCCGCAATTGCCAGACCCTGGAAACTTACGATGCTCAATTGTACAAAGCCCCTCATTTGATTGAGAACTTTTTCCCCAAGCTCAAGCAGTATCAGGCAATCGCTACGCGCTATCACCCTAGGGCGGTGAACTTTCCGGCGTGCGATTCTTCTGGCTGCTGCGGTCATCTGGTTGAATTGATGACACCCCCTAAATTAACTTGACAGTGCCGTAAACTAATATGCCTGACCTCTTGAGCACCTTCTTTTCTAATAATTTCATTCCTCACGGGCATTGTTACCTCTGGAAACCGGGGTTAGTCTGGCTGCACTTAACGTCCGATGCCTTGACTACCCTCGCTTATTACTCGGTGGCGTTTGCCATTGTTTACTTTACGAATGAGCGTAAGGATCTGCCTGCTCACACCGTGATGCTGCTGGTGGGTTTCTTTTTTATCTTTGCATTATGTGGCACGACGCACCTGATGGGAATAGTGACACTTTGGCACCCCATTTATTGGGTTTCAGGACTGATCAAAGCTGTCACTGGTGTTTGGTCTTTCTATACGTTCACCTTTTTACTGATTCCCTTAATTCCAGTGGCACTCGATACGCCCAGTCCAGCTCAACTTGCCCTTACAAACCAGGAACTAGAAGAGAGTCGCCGCCGTATCCAGGCGATTAATGTGGAGCTAGAGCAACGGGTGCAGGAACGCACTGCCCAACTGGAAGCTTCTAATCGCACCAAAGACGAATTATTGATGCGTGAACAAATAATTCGGGCAGACGCAGAGGCAGCCAACCGTGCCAAGGATGAGTTTCTCTCGATTCTTTCTCATGAACTCAGAACTCCTCTCAATGCGATCTTAGGGTGGTCAACGATGTTAAGGCAGAAAAACCTGAGTGAGGATAAGGTGGCGCGGGCTTTGGAGACGATCGAGCGAAACGCGAAGTCTCAAGCCCAGCTCATCGAAGACATCCTCGATGTTTCTCGCATTATCACAGGTAAACTGCGCCTCCGAGTCCGTCCTGTCAACCTCGTGCCGGTGATTGAATCGGCGATTGAGTCTGTACAGTTGGCGGCTGAGGCAAAGTCTATTCGCCTGCAAAGCGTGCTCGATTCAGAAGCTGGCCCGCTCTTGGGTGATGCCGATAGGTTGCAGCAAGTTGTGTGGAATCTACTTTCTAATGCCCTCAAATTTACGCCTAAAGACGGGCGAGTCCAGATTCGTTTGCAGCGGGTTAATTCCCATGTTGAAATTACTGTCAGCGATACTGGGGCAGGCATCAGCTCGGACTTTCTACCGTTTGTCTTCGATCGCTTCAGCCAGCACGACAGCACGACCACTCGCAGTTATGGGGGGTTGGGTTTAGGGTTAGCCATTGTGCGTCAATTAGTTGAATTACATGGCGGGACTGTAACAGTAGTGAGTCCAGGGATAGGACAGGGGACGACCTTTACAGTCAAACTGCCCGTGATGATTATCCATCTACCACCGAGCGATCCAGAGCCATTAAACTCGATCGTCGAGGCGCATGGGAGGTTTCAGGCCTCGCCGACTCTTGAAGGCTTACAAATCTTAGTTGTAGAGGACGAGGCTGACGCGCTAGAGTTGCTGAGCACGATTCTCGAAAAGTATGGTGCTGATGTCATGGCTGTGGCTTCGGTCAAGGAGGCATTGACCATTATCGAAACCGCAACTGATCGCAGCCCCGATGTTTTAGTGAGCGATATTGGGATGCCGGATGAGGATGGCTACTCCCTGATCCGCAAGTTGCGTCAATTTGAAGTGCAGCGGGGCGGTAGGCTACCCGCGATCGCGCTGACGGCTTATGCCCGGAATGACGATCGTCAGCAGGCACTATTAGCAGGTTTTCAGATGCACTTGACCAAACCCGTAGATGCTGCCGAGTTAGTGGCGGTGGTGGCCAGCCTCACCGGACGTATAAGCAGGTGCTAAAACCCAGGTGTTCTTGAACAAATGTTGCGTTTGAGAATAATGGGTTTCTTGTCAGCTTGGGGTGAAGGCTAGCGGTTGTGCCAAATCAAGCTTGTGAGGTATCTGCTCAATAAGTCGGGGGAGCAGTTATTTTAGCTACCAGGATAAGTCCAAGGGAAGAAGAGAAGATTTTTCGAGAATAATAGTCCCCAAAGATGGAATATTTCCCAGTTGAGAAATGCGGTCACGCACATACTCAAAAAACTGATTGCCAACTGACAAGTAATAGCAACAATAGACATAAAAGTATCCCAAGCCTGAGTCCCCTCCATAGTCTGATTCCCATAGCTAATATTACGGTGCTGCACCATAGTCCGGGCAGCTAACTCCGCCGGATTATTATGCAAAGGTAATTCGGGATGCTCTAAAACCCGCTCGCAACAAGAAATGCTTTGGCAGCAGTTAATTGTTTTCGTTGATCCAATAACTCATCATCGCTTAAAGTGTCAAAAAGTTGCCAAAATTTAGACTTTAATTCCCGTGCAGCTTCTGCACTCGGGCAATCTTTGTAAGCTAATAATTCCCGGTAATAATCCCAAAAATCTTTGAGAAACTGCTCTAAAATCACTGGATGGCAGGCTACTACTGGACCTAACTTCTGGCAATAAGCCTGTGGCAAAAAAATATGTGTGAGCC
This sequence comes from Microcoleus sp. T3_A4, assembly GCF_036700465.1. Lineage (NCBI taxonomy): Bacteria > Bacillati > Cyanobacteriota > Cyanophyceae > Oscillatoriales > Microcoleaceae > Microcoleus > Microcoleus sp. T3_A4. The sequence goes on from NZ_JAUBOY010000005.1 coordinate 161,190, forward strand.
TTAAAACTTTGCTCAACTTTAGGTCAAAGTTTGAGTTATTGGGTAGATTGGCATCTGCTTAAACTTGCCTAGCCTGCTAGATTATAAAAATGGCTAAAATTTCCATAATGGCACAAAAATATTTTGCAAGAGATCTCTTATATCCCGTCTTAAATGAAGGAGAGTTGTAAGGATTCAGGTCATGCGAAAAGCAGTAAAACCTATACGCTGTAAACATTTGGTGGAATAATCATCAAATATCCATTTTTATTAAGAAACCATGAAAGCTTTTATTTTCGTACCTATTGAGAATTAAGCTGTTGATTTAGCGAATGCTGGAATTCTATAAGTCTTTCTGTGGCTACGTTTCAGATACCTGAATCCTTACGGAGAGTTGATTATTCAATGGGACTAAAAAACACAAATCATGGTAATTTTGTATCACAGTTTAAATGCACAACAGCTTATCTAAACTATCCTTATATTTTGGTTGGTTTATCCTTGGTTATAAATAGACCTCTTGCAAAAAAAATCTATGTTAGAATTAAAGGTTTTGAGTTTTAGACCTGAGAGCCAACTCATAATTGTCAAGTGCTGATATAACCTGCAATCTGCTCTACTTAAGCCAAAATTCTGATTATATCAGAAAATTATTTTGCAAGAGGTCTAATATTCGGTAATCTTAATTTATTACTTGGGTTCAAGGATTTAATTGATAGAATAAATCAATTCCAACCCTTTTATTTTTATGTTTGAGCTAGCTTATTTCTTACTTCTTTAATTCGCAGAGTGACAGAAGAGGGATATCAGGGTTTGGATCACGCGCTGACAGGGGCATTTTTTACGTAGTGGTATAACTACTCGGAACCCACAAATATGGCAATTCGTCAAGCGCTAGTGGGAGAGGGTAAATTAGTATTGGGTAGGGAAAAATCTACAGGAAGTATCGAAGTGCCTGTCCCATTCGCCTTGGCAGCAGGCTCAGGCTGGTAAAGTTGGATACGAGCGCGCCCAAGTCGTTTAGCTTGATAAAGCGCTTGGTCGGCTGCAGCAACCAGAATTTCGGCTCCCGATTCAGATGCAGGGACAATACTCGCGACGCCCAGGCTGAGAGTGACGTACGAGCTCACCTGAGAACCAGCGTGAGGAAGCTGTAAAGCTGCGATTTTGAGCTCTATGTGTTCGGCTACCAGCACCGCGCCTTGAATCGCGGTATTGGGCAAAATAACGGCAAATTCTTCGCCTCCGTAGCGAGCTACTAAATCGGCGGGGCGATTGACTGCATTGCCGATCGCCGCGGCGACTTGTCGCAAACATTCGTCTCCCCCTGGGTGCCCGTAGGTATCGTTGTAGCTTTTAAAAGAATCAATATCGCAGAGAATCAGGGACAGAGGCGTTTGTTCCCTGGCTTGTCTGCGCCACTCCATTTCTAAATACTGATCGAAACGGCGGCGGTTTGCTAGTTGTGTGAGTTCGTCTAAAGTTGCCAAGCGCTCTAACTTGAGGTTGGCCGCTTGCAACTGCTGGTATAGTTCTGCTTGCTTGATCGCGATCGCCAACTGGGTGGCCAGAGAAGACAGCAACTCTACTTCCAACTGCATCCACTGCCGGGGACTGCACTGGTGGGCCATCAGCAGCCCCCACAACTCGTCTCCTTGCACTAAAGGCACAACCAAATAAGCTCTCACCGCAAATTGTGCGAGCAAGTCAATTTGATATTGCGGCAAATCCGCGGCCAAGATATCGGCGATCGGTCGGATCGCTCGATGTTGGTACGCTTCGAGATAGAATTGGTCAAAACAGAAATTTTCCAGGGTTTCTCCCAACATGGGCTGGCAGTTGGGAGCTACAGATTCCACTGTCACCGCCCCCGTCGCCGGGCCCGCGCAGAGACTGCCGGTACAGGGGTTGAAGCGCACGATCATCACTCGATCAGCCTGAAGGAACTGACGCACTTCTGTCACTGTCGTGCTGAGCACTTCGCCCAAATCCAGAGACTGGCGGATGTGCTGAGTAATTGTCGCCATCAGCAGTTCTCGTTCATTCTGCTGCCGTAGCGCCTCTTCTGCCCGCTTGTACTCGGTGATATCTTGAGCGGTGCCGAAAATTTGTTTGGGGCAGCCGTCGGCTGTACGGGCGAAAACTTGGTCACGGCAGCGAAACCAGCGCCATTCGCCCGATCGATGTTTGAGGCGATATTCCAACTCCAAAATATGCCCGTCTTGAGTCGAGGGAAATTTTTGCTGATGGGCTTTGAGCCTCGGCAAATCTTCTGGGTACACCAAACTCGAGTACAAAGCAGTTTGCATCTGTAAAATTTCGTAGGGAGTGTAGCCCAGCAATTTAGAAGCTTGACCGTTGACGTAAACGTTTCGCTGTTCGGTCAAATCGTAGATGTACAGTAAATAAGGCGCCGCGTCAGCAATCTGCTGGATGAAATGCTGGCTCGATCGCAATTCTTCCTCCACCCGCTGACGCACTTGCACTTCTTCCAAAGCTTGATCCCGCATTGTGCGGTAAGCTTGGATGCGGTGGGTGAGGTCGGTCACGTCTTGAATCACCAGCAGCGCGTAGAACGATGGGGAATTCACCCCCGGCCATATTGATGACGAAACTGAGGGTGGAGATTCCCTAGACACAAAAGCACTTCTTGATGATCGGGAGCCGACATTACCGTCTGATTCCAGCTCAAGAGTATGGAGAATCCAGTCTCTAATCTCCTGTTCTTCAATGCCAGCCTCTAGTGCCGGCACAGCAGTCACAGTAGTTTGCTGAATTCGCTGCTGGCCGTCTTGCCAAGTTGCCGGAATCAGGTGTTTGTGAATTTGAGAAGAAAAAATTGTTGGCGGGCCTCCTGCAAAGATTTGCTTGAAGCGAGTGGCGTACTTTAACTGACTCAGGTGAGGAAAATGGGTTGTGATCTTTGTTCCCAATATTTGGCTGCGGGGAATTTTAGTCCACTCTTCCAGACAAGTGTTCCAAAACAGCACCACAAAATCATCTTGCAGCAAGCAGGCGCCGACTGGTACGCTGTCGAGAACCCCAAACTTTTCCTTAATACTTTTGCTCTCCTCAATCATAGACCCCCGGCAAGTTGATTGATAGCAGTCAACAAGGTGTCAAAGGAATTAACATTGAAAATAAGAATAATATCTCCTTCAATGTGAAGCCTTTCAATCATGAAACTGGTCTGGGCTAATAAAACAACTGTATCAGTAGCTAAACCGCCAGAGATCAGCAAACTAGCAATCGTCCCTTCACTATAAGTGGGAATTGAGTAGTTCAGGCGCTGCTGAAGCACGTTGCTGATTGCACCCATAACCCCATTAATTACAATATTTCCCACTTCACTCAGCGTACCAATTTTGACTGAATCGAGATCGTGAGTTCCTTCTTCCCCTGTGAGCATCGTCACCAGCAAAGCAGCGCTGTTGGTGGGAAAGACTAGCTGGGCAATGCCTCCAAAGGAGCCTGTGAATTTGAGCTGGACGGCGGCGATTTGCTCGCCGTTGAGGTGCTGCTCTAACTCTTCTTCCACGTCGGTGGGAGTCAGAATTTGAAGGTACGGGATTTGCAAGCGAATCGGGGAGTCGATCATGTCATTCAAAACCCCTGCGGCTTGACCGATCCCGATGTTGACGAGTTCCTGCAAAGCATCGAGCTGTCGAGTGCTTAATTTCATTGGGCGCTCTCCTCGCTGACACTGAGAGCTTTTTTGATCCACCCGATTAGTTCGTCTGAGTTGGGCATTTTGTGAATGACTGCCAGGGCTCCGAGATCCATGCACTCGGAGCGGGTGCTGGCTTGAATGTCTGCGGTAATTACGATCACTGGAATTTTATATCCTCGATCGCGCATAGCTTGCAGGACTTCCCGACCTTCCATTTCTGGCATCAGCAGATCTAAGAGCATACAGTTTGGAGTTTTAGTGCCGAGCTGTTCTAGAGCTTCTGGGCCGCTGGATGCTTCCCAAGTCTCGTATCCCTCTGCTCGGAGAATTTTGCAGATTACCCTGCGAGTCAACCACGAATCTTCGACAACGAGAATTGATGTCACTACGTTCTCCTCCTTCTATTGTTAGGACTGACCGGTATTGCAGGTACTGCTTTTATCTTGACATTAATTTAAAGTGCTGGGACGGTGTGTGATCGAGCTTCACTTGGAATTCCTGTTCTTAAAAACTAACGCATTAATGTATTGGATAGTTTAGTATCTTGGACTATGTGAAGAAAAAACCCGGTTTCTGAATGAAACCAGGTTTGCGGGATCTCTATTGCTCCTAACATGGGCGCTCAATTATAGATTACCAAACGCTTCCGAAGGGACTCTACTCGCTGTTTGGCCGTGGTATTGTCTGGCTCGCAGGCGAGAGCTTGTTCATAGATTTCCAAGGCTTGGGCTGTTAATTTCTTGCGCTCGTAGGCGTGACCCAGATTATTGAGAGATGTAACGTATTCTGGCTGCAACTTCAGGGCTTCTTTGTAGTGGCGGATGGCGATGTCGTACTGTTCTTGGCCGAAGTGTGCAAAACCGAGGGCGTTGTAAATAACAGCTTGATTTTCTTCGCCTTCTAAGTCTTTGGCTTTCAGGGCTTTTTGAAACAGTACGATCGCCTGGGAGTAAAGCTTTTTATCTAGATAGATACTTCCTAATTCGTAGTATTCCTGTGCTGTTCCTTTTTCTACTGTCAGCTTATTTTCTAAGCGTTCCAGAGACATTTCCAGCTTCCGAGTTTTGAGAATCTGGCGCACCACAAACCAGGAAGTGCTGCCGAGTATAGCGAGCAGGACTGACAAGTAAATAATGAGCAAATTACTATCCATGTTTTTCTTAAATTTAGGTAGGTCTGCGGAAGGTTTTATTTATTTTAAGGCGGTAGAAATCTCTGATATCTGCCTCTGCAACTGTATAAAAAACAAGGAAATAGCGATCTATCGGCCCGATCGCGATTTCTGAAAAAGCAAGAGTCCAGAAGTAAGAACAAAGAAGGAAATTTGGTTTCAACCTCCTAAATTTATCAGGAGTTTTCCTTCTCTGGCAGACCGTTAAATCTTTCTTACTTCTGCTTTCTGCCTTCTGAAAATCAAGCGAACTTTCAGCCTCCGGCTCGATTAGCCATTTCCACGACTTTACCGAATGTTGCGGGGTCAATGATCGCCATTTGTGCCAGCATTTTGCGGTTGATTTCGATGTTGGCTTTTTTCATGTTGCCGATCAGTCTGCTGTAGCTCGTGCCGTGCTGGCGCGATGCAGCATTGATCCGAGCAATCCACAGGCGGCGGAAATCGCGTTTGCGTTTTTTGCGATCGCGATAACCGTTACGCAGGGCCTGCATCACCCGTTGGTTAGCTGTGCGGAACTGTTTCGACTGTGCGCCTCGGAAACCCTTGGCTAATTTGAGAATTTTTTTGCGGCGCGCTCTGGCGACATTACCGCGTTTTACCCGTGTCATCTTTAATTTCCGTTAAACTTTACAAGTATGGAAGCATTAACCGCACGTTAGCATCGTTGGTCTCGTCGATGACGACCAGCTTAGAGAGACGGCTTTTGCGAGCTGAACTTTTGTGCTGTAGCAAGTGGCTTTTGTAAGCTTTGCGGCGCACGATCTTACCGCTGCCGGTCGCTCTAAAGCGCTTTGCGGCTGCTTTGCGAGTTTTGAGTTTTGGCATGGACTGGTGTTATTTGGACACAAGCTTCAACCGTATCACATTTGTGGTACTTTCTGCAAGGGAGATTTGCGGGTTGGGGGCGGCGCTGTATTTGGGGCAATATACAGGATGGGCGATCGGCTAATCTTGTGGTTGTTTCCGGCAGTCAACACTTAGTATAGAATGTTATACCGCACTTGCGGTATCATTAAGCGTTCATGAAATTCAATCTCAAAAAAAATTAATTTCACAGGTTCCAGCGAGCCGAGCCTTACCTTTTTCGGTCGATTTATTTCGCAATAATTAAACCATAAGTTTATGGATCGAGATGAGTTTGAAGAATGGCTCTACGACTAAAAGCGTTTGTAAACCCTTAAATTTGTGCAAATTAAAAATGCTGGAATCATGCCGATATTAGCACTCGAACCTTACAAATAAAGGAGGTATTTAAACTGAATTTAGTATTAAACTCTCAATACAGGCCTTTCGGGATTTTCGGGATTGGGAACTAGACGCTGATTTTTGCAATCTACCAGCAAATCTAAAGTTTCTAACACAGTTTGGCCGATTAGCACCATATCGCCTAAAACCATTGCCGCCTCAATTGTCTCGCGCCCTTCTATTTCAATGATAATAGGCCCAGTCAATCCTACTGTTTCTTGTCTGCCATCAGCATATTTTGCTATTTCCTGACTCCTAATTCTTAAACCCAGGTGTTCGCAGACTTCTACAGGAATAGCTGTGCGTACTGCGCCAGTATCTATGAGTGCTTCAGCTTCGTACACACGCAACAGATTTGGATTGAGCAATCCTCTCTTGACTAACTCTTCATCAATGGCATTCGTTAGCTTGACTTTGACTCGAACTGCACCCATATTTTTGCTGGATTGAGTTAGATCGCGATCGAGATTTATCATATCGCCTCTCTTTTCGTCTATAAAGTCTACCTTTGATTCTAGCCCTAATTTATGGTAGTAAGATTCGCAGTGCACACCCTACAAGTAGAGTTTGTACGTAAGTCTTACAGCGTATTGCAGGTTGAAGAAGTGCAGTAGGGACAAAGGCTTTCGCCCTGTCCCTACGGGGATCTATCACTCTTGTGGGGAGTAGGGGTTGGGCATCCTGGCAGCCCTAAACATACAAGTTAAATGCACAAAAGCTTACTCATCTTCTGCATAGATAAACCGATACAATTCGCTAGGATCTGGCTCAGCGCTTTTCTCAGCAAAATCGACTGCATCATCAATTACTGCTTGAATTTTATTATCGATCTCTTTCAATTCTTCAGCAGTTGCCAAAGTTCGATCGATCAAATCAGCAGCCAACTTCTTAATCGGATCGCGAGGGAACCAATATTCCTTCTCTTCCTTAGAACGCAACTCATCAGGATCGGCCAAAGAATGGCCGCGAAAGCGATAAGTCAAAGCCTCGATCAAAGTCGGCCCCTCGCCGGCTCGCGCCCGCGCTACAGCTTCTTTCGCCACTTCCCGCACCGCCAAAACATCCATCCCGTCAACCTCAAAACCAGCCATGCCAAAAGCATGAGCCTTCTTGTAAATCAGTGGGTCAGAAGTAGCTCGCTCGTGGGCCATCCCGATCGCCCATTTGTTGTTTTCCACAACATAAATAATCGGCAACTTCCACAAAGCCGCCATATTCAAACATTCAAAAAACTGCCCGTTATTTGCAGCACCATCGCCAAAAAAACAAGCAGTCACGCCATCGGAACTTTCATCCCCCAAAGCTTCGCGGCGGTACTTCGATTGAAAAGCCGCCCCCGTAGCTACAGGAATCCCCTCAGCCACAAAAGCATAACCTCCCAACAGTCGGTGTTCGGCCGAAAACATGTGCATCGAACCGCCGCGGCCCTTCGAGCAACCAGTTTCCTTCCCGAACAACTCCGCCATTACCTCCCGCGCCGGCACGCCCGCGCTCAAAGCGTGAACGTGATCGCGGTAGGTGCTGCTGACGTAATCAGTGTCATCCCGGCGCATCGATCGAATCACGCCAGTAGAGACAGCTTCCTGACCGTTGTACAAGTGGACAAAACCAAACATTTTGCCCCGATAGTACATCTCAGCACACTTGTCCTCAAAGTAGCGCCCCAAGACCATATCCTCGTAGAGCATCAAGCCCTCATCCCGAGAAATGTTTACGCTTTGCGCGTCAAAAACTGGTAAAGTCCGTTCCTGAACCATAAATAATTAATACCCGACGATCGGCTTCCTAGACATCTAAATTTAAACCCAGATGGGACACAACCGCAGCAGAAAACGATCAAACGTTTTCTGTGCAACAGTTCACGAATTGTTAAAATGAGTTTGGCCCTCGGGGCGGATTGCGGGGACTCGGAGAGCCAACTCCCATCTAAACCCCATGCAAACGAATGATATAATTCCATTACTCTCAAACCCGAAAATGCTCAAGAGTCAAACCACTCCTTTAGCTGACGGGCAGTGGGGCAAGGCATTTTCCTCACTGTAAAACGCTGTAGAGGGAAAAAAGTCAGAATATCTCTACGACAAGTCCAAGATACCGTGAATGGGGCGGTTGGAAGCCAACACCAGAATTTTTGATTTGGTTTGCGGGAGTATGTCACTTAAGATAGGCTAATTCAGTTGCTAGCGCTTTGGGGAAGTGGACAGTTCTTTAACTTATGTTAATTCCACTAGATTACTACCGGATTTTGGGTCTACCGATTCAAGCTACTGCCGAACAGTTGCAGCAGGCTCACCGCGATCGAACTTTACAGCTTCCGCGCCGGGAGTATTCCGAAGTTGCGATTGTCGCCCGCAAACAACTGCTCGATGAAGCCTGCGCCGTTCTGTCAGACTCAGAGGGGCGCAAAGCTTACGATGCCAGTTTTTTAGCCAAAACTTACGATCGAGAGTCGGAAGCCGCACAGGAAGCCAAGCACCAGAGGTCAAAAACCTCAGCAGGCACGGCCACAGTCCTGCAAGACGCAGGAGAAACCGCTCCGGCAGAGTCCAAGGCTTTAGAGGCTGCTCCCGACCCCCACACACCAAGTATTGAAATCGATGACAACCAATTCGTAGGAGCCCTGCTCATACTGCAAGAACTGGGAGAATACGAACTCGTACAAAAGCTGGGTCGCCCGTATCTTAACAATGGCAGCATCGCGATCGCAGAAGGTCGTTTCGGCGACCCGCAGCTCGTGAGGCCAGATATAGTTTTAACTGTCAGCCTTGCCTGTCTAGAACTCGGCCGCGAACAGTGGCAGCAAGGTCAGTACGAAAATGCCGCAAAATCATTAGAAGCAGGTCAAGAATTGCTGCTGCGCGAAAGCCTATTTGCAAGCGTGAGGGGTGAAATGCAAGCCGACATATACAAACTCCGTCCGTACAACATTTTAGAGCTATTATCACTTCCCGAAGAAAAAGTCGCCGAGCGTCGCCGGGGACTGCAAATCCTGCGAGAAATGCTTCAAGAACGAGGCGGTATCGACGGTTCGGGAGACGATCGATCGGGTTTAGGAATAGAAGACTTCCTCCGGTTCGTGCAGCAGATGCGTAAACACCTAACCAGCAGCGAGCAGCAGGCGCTATTTGAAGCCGAAGCCGGCCGCCCCTCCGCAGTCGCCACTTACCTCTCGGTCTACACCCTGTTAGCCCAAGGATTTGCGGCCAGACAGCCATCGATGATCCGTCGCGCCAAGCTGATGCTGATGCAGCTCGGTCGCCGCCAAGACGTTCACCTGGAAAAAGCCGTTTGTTCCCTGCTGCTGGGCCAGACAGAAGAAGCCAGCAGAGCCCTCGAACTCAGTTCGGAAAAAGAACCCCTGGCCTTCATTCGCGAACATTCCCAAGATTCACCCGACTTGTTGCCCGGACTGTGCTTGTACGCCGAACATTGGCTACAAGAAGAAGTGTTTCCCCACTTCCGCGACTTGGCCAACGAGTCAGTGTCCTTGAAAGACTATTTTGCTGACCCGAAAGTACAAGCTTACCTAGAAGCTTTGCCACAGGACGCAGAAACCGCCAACGAATGGGTCGTCGTGCAGCCCCGCTCCGGCAAGCCCCCAGGGCGACTGCAACCGACAGCAGGCCGATCGCCCGCTGCCATACCTGCACAGCCACCCACAGCCAAGCAGGGAGCCAGTACGGTCACTTTGACCCCCGTACCGGGCGAGGCTTCCACCGCAGCTTCGGGAACGAAATCCCAGGCAACGGTGGCCGCGTCGAGCGCTGTTGCCCCCGTCTCTCTCCCGATAGCTACCGTGCCACACCCTGCAGACTCGACTTCCAAACAACGCAGACGCCAACATTCAGGGCGCAGCGGAGCAAGCGGCAATGGGCTAAAGAGCGATTTTGTCGATCGGGCGCGCACCAAGGCAGCAGAAATTACCACCCAAGTCAAGTCCATGCCTCCAAACAGGCTGGCTTTGTTTATAGTCGCAGGTGTCCTGAGCCTGTTATTCCTGTGGTTAATACTCAGTCTGTTGGCTAACGCCATGCAAGCCCTATCGGGCCCCCTCCGAGGAGAGCAAGCCCTTGTCCGCCTAGAAGAACCGCCCGTAGAAATCCCTGCCTTGGCCGCGGCGCCAGAGCCGAGCGCCACAGGCGCAGTGTCGGGAGCAATGACTGAGGTAGCAGCAAGAGACTTAGTTCAAAGCTGGCTGTCGGCGAAAGCAGCGGCTTTGGGCCCCAATCACGCTGTGGAAGAATTAAAGCAAGTTCTGACAGAACCGGCTTTGTCTCGCTGGCAATTGATGGCAGAAGCTCAACAGCGAAACAACGCGCACCAGCGTTATGTACACAAGCTGCAAGTTGATGCCGTTAAGACGAATCCGACTAATCCCGATCGCGCTCAAGTAGAAGCCCAAGTCGCGGAAAAAGCCGAAGTGTTCGATCGCGATCAGCTCGTTTCTTCCCGCAACGAAAACCTGCGCGTGCGCTACGACTTGATCCGTCAAGAGGGACAGTGGCGGATTATGGATTGGCAAGTGATTAAGTAAGGAATTGGTAATTAGTAATTGGTAATTTCTGCGGGCTAATTACTAATTACCAATTTATGATTATTAGGTTAATTTTTAATTCCAAAAGCGAGAGTTTTGAATTGCAGATTATTGTTGAAGGCTGGCGTTTTATTTATCATTCCTATTGCGTAGCCAATCAATTTCAACTGCTGGAAATGCACGCGCGGCGCAGCTATCCCGTAGGGAGTCGCCGGCGAGGACAAATTGAGCTTTTCCACCGCGATATGCCCTACATTGACGCAGCTTGGGAGACGAAAATTAGTTTGTTCGATCGCCCAAATGAAACATTACTTCGCAGCATTAAGAACCCTGCGGTAAATCAGTCAGCGGATGTTACCCTACGAATGTACTGCCCGTGGGACTTCTCGGCATCCCGCAGCGCTCAAACTTGGGTATTTGCAGCGACAGAATGGGGGATTGTTACCAGTTCAGTATTACAGGCTATGGGTGTTAAGTCGATCGCCGAAACTCCGGTTAACTCAGAAACGAAAATTATTACACCTTCAGCTTGGTCAAAAGCTGGCTTAATTCGCAGCGGAGTTGGGGCTGATCGCATTGCCGTTGTACCTTTGGGAGTCGATCCTCAGATTTATTATCCTGCTGCGGGCGATCGGCGTCAATCACTGCGCGAAAGCTTCGGTTGGTCAAACTATTTTATATTTTTAAACATCGGCGGGCAAACGGATCGCAAAGGTATTCGCCCTTTATTAAAAGCCTTCGCTGCGGTAGTTGACAAATATCCAGATGCGAGATTAGTTTTAAAAGGTTCAGAACTGCTTTATCCGTCGAGAGACGAGATTGCGGAAGCCTGCCGAGTTGTGCTCAACGATGCGGAAAGAGCGAGGGTTTTACCGAGATTAATTTATACGGGTAGCCAGCTATCTTTTGCTCAAATAGCAGAGTTTTACCAAGCAGCAGATGCTTATGTTTCTCCCTATTTGGCAGAAGGTTTTAATCTGCCGGTGTTGGAAGCTGCAGCTTGCGGTTTGCCGGTTATTTGCACTGCGGGCGGCCCTACGGATGATTTTACGCGATCGAACTTTGCACAGCGGATCGAGAGTACATTTAAGGCTGTGGCGAGTGACGGGGAAACCTTATTTATCTTAGCTCCTGAGTGGGAACATTTGACTGATTTGATGCAAGGGGCGATCGAACAGCCTGGAATCGCTGCGAAAGCTAGGGTTGCGGGCCCGGCTTTTGTGGCTGAAAATTTTACTTGGAGGCGGGTAGTCGATCGATTGCTTGAGGTTATGGGAGGAGATAAAAAGAGAGAGGAGAGGTCTATTTTTGAGCCAATAATTTTGTAGTTTCGGCGTTTCAAGCCCTAGATGGGGAAATAGGTATTTTCCGGCATTCCTTTTGCGCCAGGCGACCCCAAGCACAACGGTTTCAATCCCTGATAGGGTTTTAGGTATTTTCCGGCGCAAGTGCTAGGCAGTCGCGCATCAATCTTCCTTAAGTTTCAATCCCTGATAGGGTTTTAGGTATTTTCCGGCTTAAATTTTTACAGGCTTTTTCTGCTAGCGGTCTTGTTTCAATCCCTGATAGGGTTTTAGGTATTTTCCGGCGACGGCGATTTCTACGCCCTGAGTTTTTACACAAATTGTTTCAATCCCTGATAGGGTTTTAGGTATTTTCCGGCCTGCTGCAACACCTCCTTGATTGGTGATGCCGAGTTTCAATCCCTGATAGGGTTTTAGGTATTTTCCGGCTGTAGTGTCAAGGCAAGGCAGCGGCGAGATTGTTTCAATCCCTGATAGGGTTTTAGGTATTTTCCGGCTGGGTACTATTTCCATCACTCATGCTCTCTGCCATCATTTCAGTTTCAATCCCTGATAGGGTTTTAGGTATTTTCCGGCTTTACTGCAAGCGGATTATTGAAGCGGCGCAGTTTCAATCCCTGATAGGGTTTTAGGTATTTTCCGGCATTCTGTCAAACGAGCTTTACCCTCGGTAAATTTCCGTTTCAATCCCTGATAGGGTTTTAGGTATTTTCCGGCGCTATCAAGTTTTACTTTGGGTTCTTCTGCAGGTTCAAATTGTTTCAATCCCTGATAGGGTTTTAGGTATTTTCCGGCCTCATTAACCCATTCCCTCCTCTTGAATGATTGAATTGTTTCAATCCCTGATAGGGTTTTAGGTATTTTCCGGCTAGAATCATTCCAAGAAAGATGAAGTAAATCGCCGTTTCAATCCCTGATAGGGTTTTAGGTATTTTCCGGCCTGCGCGAACTAACCCCCCTAGTCCGATTGCGTTTAGTTTCAATCCCTGATAGGGTTTTAGGTATTTTCCGGCGAATTCGAGCGGCAGTCCGTGGTGCAGGATTTTGTTTCAATCCCTGATAGGGTTTTAGGTATTTTCCGGCTCGTACAATCTTTGATTCATAGTTAATCGATGAGTTTCAATCCCTGATAGGGTTTTAGGTATTTTCCGGCTTAGCGTGAATAAATCACCCGCGTCAACGGTTCTAGTTTCAATCCCTGATAGGGTTTTAGGTATTTTCCGGCCCAACAAGCGCAACGCACCAGTCTAGAGTTATCGGTTTCAATCCCTGATAGGGTTTTAGGTATTTTCCGGCCGCCATAGCCCTAAAAGAATTGGCAATTTTTTCAGTTTCAATCCCTGATAGGGTTTTAGGTATTTTCCGGCTAAGCTGTTTGTAGATGTCTCAAGCATTGTTGCGTTTCAATCCCTGATAGGGTTTTAGGTATTTTCCGGCACTTACCTGTTGACCGGCCTTAATTTTTCCTGTGGTTTCAATCCCTGATAGGGTTTTAGGTATTTTCCGGCGTCATTGCCTTGCGTCAAAAATCGGTTGACTACATCTCGTTTCAATCCCTGATAGGGTTTTAGGTATTTTCCGGCAATATCGGGGGAGAATTGGTCTGGATATAGACTGGCGTTTCAATCCCTGATAGGGTTTTAGGTATTTTCCGGCTTGTTCTGCAACTTCATCGATCTTCAGGTCAGGGTTTCAATCCCTGATAGGGTTTTAGGTATTTTCCGGCGCGGCAGAAAAGTCTGGTGGTTCATGTGGGTAAGCAGTGTTTCAATCCCTGATAGGGTTTTAGGTATTTTCCGGCGCGATCGACTGCTGGTAGTTGTGGTAATCAGTTTGTGTTTCAATCCCTGATAGGGTTTTAGGTATTTTCCGGCAAATTGTTTTTGCGAGGGTGGTTTCGGTGGCGGGTTTCAATCCCTGATAGGGTTTTAGGTATTTTCCGGCGTCTTTGCTCCCGTTTTGTAATTGATTCGGATTCGTTTCAATCCCTGATAGGGTTTTAGGTATTTTCCGGCTCCCTGTTTGCCCTCCTGACTCGGCGATTTTGATGCCGTTTCAATCCCTGATAGGGTTTTAGGTATTTTCCGGCGATGGATAGGCGTATTGACCAATTGAAAGCGATGTTTCAATCCCTGATAGGGTTTTAGGTATTTTCCGGCACTCAGGCGATACGTGGTGTAGGTGCTAATCAGATGGTTTCAATCCCTGATAGGGTTTTAGGTATTTTCCGGCAATCACCGAATACTTTTGTACCTCCCATCTTTGTAGTTTCAATCCCTGATAGGGTTTTAGGTATTTTCCGGCTTCCAGAATTCTATGCAGCAGTGTCACTCAGAATGTTTCAATCCCTGATAGGGTTTTAGGTATTTTCCGGCGTTTCGCTCCAACCAATCTTCCAAATTTTCGAGAATCGTTTCAATCCCTGATAGGGTTTTAGGTATTTTCCGGCGTTAATCTTTTGCAGTCCGAAAATAAACTAATAAGTTTCAATCCCTGATAGGGTTTTAGGTATTTTCCGGCGCTATTGTCTATTGAATTTCTATTACCGCCGAGTTTCAATCCCTGATAGGGTTTTAGGTATTTTCCGGCAAAGTCGGTGGCTGGAGTCGAACCAACTATCTGGTTTCAATCCCTGATAGGGTTTTAGGTATTTTCCGGCTTATCTTGGAGAGGTTTTAGTGAGAATAGTTGTAGGGTTTCAATCCCTGATAGGGTTTTAGGTATTTTCCGGCTTTCCGATGTCGATGAAAGCTGCCTTTAGTTTGTCGTTTCAATCCCTGATAGGGTTTTAGGTATTTTCCGGCTAAATAATAAATAAAAAGCTTGTACAAATACAATAAGTTTCAATCCCTGATAGGGTTTTAGGTATTTTCCGGCATAAGTCGAGCAATCTCGGCATCAGTTTGTCCTGTTTCAATCCCTGATAGGGTTTTAGGTATTTTCCGGCATTGGGCCCCGCTGTTCGCGACCAACGCCCAATGTTTCAATCCCTGATAGGGTTTTAGGTATTTTCCGGCATAAGAAATTTTACTAAAAAGCCTCTGATGGATCGTTTCAATCCCTGATAGGGTTTTAGGTATTTTCCGGCCTGGCGCGGTAATGGATTTAAAGTTTTTGGTATTTCGTTTCAATCCCTGATAGGGTTTTAGGTATTTTCCGGCCCTAATCTTTGTTCGCCTATCAACTAAACTCAATGTTTCAATCCCTGATAGGGTTTTAGGTATTTTCCGGCTTATCCGATATGGGTACAGGATCAAGGGTATTTGGTTAAGTTTCAATCCCTGATAGGGTTTTAGGTATTTTCCGGCCGGTCGCTCCGGCTTCTTACACGTTCAATACTCAGGTTTCAATCCCTGATAGGGTTTTAGGTATTTTCCGGCGGCAAACCATTCCT
This sequence comes from Microcoleus sp. T3_A4, assembly GCF_036700465.1. Taxonomy (NCBI): domain Bacteria; kingdom Bacillati; phylum Cyanobacteriota; class Cyanophyceae; order Oscillatoriales; family Microcoleaceae; genus Microcoleus; species Microcoleus sp. T3_A4. The sequence goes on from NZ_JAUBOY010000005.1 coordinate 176,490, forward strand.
CGCGAGCCGCCGATCCTATCCCGTTTCAATCCCTGATAGGGTTTTAGGTATTTTCCGGCCAAGAATTTACATTTCCCCGCCGCGAACTGTTGCAGTTTCAATCCCTGATAGGGTTTTAGGTATTTTCCGGCAGCAAGCTAACAAATACAAGCGTTTGTGTGTAGCGAGTTTCAATCCCTGATAGGGTTTTAGGTATTTTCCGGCTCGATGCTTACTTGCTCTAGCAAATTGACACATGGGTTTCAATCCCTGATAGGGTTTTAGGTATTTTCCGGCTGCCCGTTCCAGAAGCCACGGTGTATTTGGTTTTCAAGGTGCAGTTGCGTCCAGCTAAAATAAAAGTACCATTCCAGCCTTCGGCTTGTCAATACCCGACTTTCCATACTCACTCCACAACCTTATCCTGTAAAGCTTTCAGACTTTGCGTCCGTCTTTTTTTCACACTAGGGACATCAAACTATTGCTGCACATGAGTTTGAGCCGAAAAATTTGATACCCCGATTTTAACACCTACCCATTGACGCAAACTAAGCAAAAAATATTCTGCGCTCAACAGGCTCTATGCGACCAATACCTTCGATCTTAGCCTGACAGCAAGCGCACAGCGGAAAAAACCAAATACAGTCTTCCTTGGGTTCGATGACTTTGTTCGGTGTGGCGATCGTAACTTAGACTTGAGTCCTAGCCTCCATCAATCATGATTTAGATATATCTGTTAAGACTACTCAAAAGGGCGATCGTAACTTAGACTTGAGTCCTAGCCTGCATCCATCTCCTCAACTGGTTCGATGACTTTCTTCGGCGTGGCGATCGTAACTTACCATACTCAGTCTCACTCAATTCAGCACACTCAAAAACACTGTACTACATCAACTGCCCATAAAGGGAAGCTCAAGGAAAAACCAACAACCTACCGCAATATAGCCCTAAAAGACTATTTAAAATTTTAGCAAAAAAAACACAAGTATTTCGCCCACAAAAAAGCACAGGAATTTAAAAACTACCCCGCTATTCTAAAAATAATTATCTCATATTGAACAGCTAATCGAGTTAGACACTTATCTAAAAAATCTCCCGAACAATTCCGATAAAATGTTCTAAATCCTAGGCTTATCAAAATCTATATTTGAGCAAGTTCCAGACCAAAACCTATATTTTACCGGGATTTCACCCCAATTAATTGCTAGAATCGATCGACCCCGACTTATTCAGCAAAACCTAAACCTTCAATGATTAGCGAATTTTTACCTGCCATATTTGCAGTATTTGCGCTTCCCAGTTCCGAAAAATATTATTGGCGTATTGCCTAAAAATTCCCCAAATTAACTTAAAATCAGTAGAGTGGCATTTACCTTAAAACTACCTATGACAAAAGCCGAAATTATCACCAAAAACATCACAGTTCCTAACGGGGATTTGCAAATAGCTGCATACCTAGCCCAGCCTACCTCCCCAGGACAATTTCCCGCAGTTATCGTAATTCAAGAAATCTTTGGCGTCAACTCGCACATCCGCGAAGTTACTGAAAGAATAGCAAAAGAAGGATATGTGGCGATCGCCCCAGCCATTTACCAGCGTCAAGCCCCCGGCTTTGAAACCGGGTACACCCCCGAAGCCATCCAAATCGGCAGAGAATACAAAGAAAAAACCACCGCTTCCGAACTTCTGGCCGATATCCAAGCCACCATCGATTACCTCAAAACTCTACCCTCTGTTAAACCAGAAAGTTTTGGCTGTATCGGTTTCTGCTTTGGAGGACACGTCGCCTACCTTGCCGCTACTTTGCCCGAAATCAAGGCTACAGCGTCGTTCTACGGCGCCGGTATCGCCACCCAAACCCCCGGAGGCGGCACCCCTACCATCGCCCGCACAGCAGACATTAAAGGCACTCTCTACGCCTTTTTTGGCACTCAAGACCCCAGCATTCCCTTAGAACAAGTTGACCAAATCGCCGCAGAATTGCAAAAACACAGTATTTCTCACCAAATTTTCCGCTACAATGCCGATCACGGCTTCTTCTGCGACCACCGCGGCAGTTACGACGCTACGGCAGCAGCCGACTCGTGGGTGCAGGTGAAGCAGCTATTTCATCAGCAACTTCAACCAGCTTAGAGAGTGGGAGATGGGGAGATAGGGAGATGGGGAGAGTGGGAAATTTTTTTCTACTGACGACTGCCAACTAAATTACTGACAACTGACAACTAAACTGACATGAATTCCAAATCTACAGGTTCTCAAAGCGCAAAAGCATCCTTTTCAATGGATGATTTTGCTAAAGCCCTCGAACAGCACAATTATGAGTTCCAGAAGGGACAAGTAGTGCGCGGCAAAGTGTTCGAGTACGACTCAAACGGCGCGTATGTTGATATCGGCGGCAAGTCTTCGGCTTTTTTGCCGATCGAAGAGGCTGCTTTGAGAACAGTAACGGATTTGTCGGAAGTGGTTCCGCTGGACGAGGAACGGGACTTTTTGATTATCCGCGAACAAGATGCAGATGGCCAAGTTACTTTGTCTCTGCGGCAGTTACAAATTCAGCAAGCTTGGGAAGATTTAGTTGAATTGCAGGAAACCGGTAAAGTTCTTCAGGTGCGGGTTTCTGGGGCAAATAAGGGCGGCGTGACAGTAGATGTTCAGGGAATGCGCGGTTTTATTCCCCGATCGCACTTAGTGGAACGCGATAACCTAGAATCGCTGATCGGTCAATCTTTGAGCGTTAATTTTTTGGAGGTCGATCGCGAACGAGAAAAACTCGTACTTTCCCAGCGGATGGCCACTCAATCGAATGCCTTCAAGGATTTGCAAATTGGTCAGTTGGTGGAGGGAAAAGTCAGCAGCATCAAGCCTTTTGGCGTGTTTGTGGACTTGGAAGGAGTTAGCGGTTTGCTGCACATCAAGCAAGTTAGCCAAAAATATATTGATAACCTTGGAAAGGTTTTTGCCCCCGGTCAACCCCTGAAAGCGATCGTGGTTGACCTCGATGAAAGTCGTGGCCGGATTTCCCTTTCTACTCGGGTACTGGAAAATTACCCAGGGGAAATGGTGGATAAAATGGCGGATGTTATGGATACCGCAGAAGAGCGATCGGAACGTGCTAGAAAGACTCTTTCTTAAGTCTTGATTTAGTTACAACCCCGACTTCTTAAAGAATTCGGGGTTGTAAAAGTGCGATGTTTTACGTTTAATTAGCTTGAATTACTTATTTTGCATTTTACATCGACTTCTTCTACCAGTTTCCCAAAACAATCCCACTATAGGCTAACTCCAAACCCCTATCTAATAAGTTAATACCTGTCGCCAATCAAAACTCCAAAATTGTCTTACTTCTTCCATGAGCTATCTAACTTCATTTTAGCGTTCGTTATTTAACCCCATTAGCTACTACTCCCAATACTTTAAAATCGGCTACATTTAGTTGATCTAAAGCTTTGCTTACCAGGCCGCGATCGGTTTTTTCTATTTTTACAATCAGCACTGTACCATCAGTTTGAGAAGCTAGTAAATGGCCGTCTGCTAAACCAATTAAAGGTGGCGTATCATAAATTACTAAATCAAATAAGGCTAGGAATTGTTCCATTAAATAGTGCATCTTTCTCGAAGAAAGTAATTTAATTGGGTCGGGGGGAATAGTACCAGCAGTGAGGACAAAAAGATTGTCATCGTCGGGTAATCGCTGAATAGCCTCATTTAAGCTTAAATCAGAACTTAAAACATTACTTAAACCTTTCATATTTGATAAGCCAAGGTTGTGTGCAGTTGAGGCACACGCATATTAGCATCCACTAATAATACTCGTTTACCAACAGCAGAAGCAGTTTTAGCTAAATAAAGTGCTACAGTGGACTTACCCTCACCTTTAAGAGTCGAAGTGATGGTTAAAGAACTAATTGGGTGTTCCGCATTTAATAATTGAATATTTGTGTATAAGTAGTGAAATGCCTCTACCACAGGAAAATCTTTGTAATTTGAAACTATTATTCGTTTTAAGCTTTCACTGTTAGTATTTGAACTTACGCTAGTAAATTGAGCGGGAACCCTTTCACCTCTACGAGATTTAATTTTCATCGCTTTGGCGATCGGAATGACTCCCAACAGAGGGCGTTTAGTTGCTGATTTAATTTCTTCTGGAGTATGGAAAACAGTATTTAAAACTTCTACTAGGAAACCTATAGCAATGCCTAGTAAAGTGCTAATAACGATCGCGATTGCTAGGTGACGGCGGGTTGGTTTTTCTGTTACTGGGTTGAGATCACCATTTTCGTTTGTGACTAACTGTGGTTTAGATATAATTTGCCAAGAGCCATCAATTTGACCAGCATCTAGTTGTAAAGTTTTTTGTTTTTCGAGGAAGAGTTTGAGAGTATCTTTAGCTAGTTCGAGTTTTAATTGTATGTCATCATAGCGGTGTTGAGCTGTGGGCATTTGAGTAATTTTTGCTTGCAGTAAATTTTGGCTATTAGTTATCAACCGCTCGCGAGCTTCCAACTGTTTTAGTTGTGACTGCATCTGCAAGAGGACAGCATCAGCTTCTCTTTTCATTAAATCACGCAAACTTTGCTGCTTTTCCCGCAAAGATTGAATGGGAAGGCTATTTTCATAAAATTGAGTAGAGCTTAAAGCTAATTGTGAGTCTATTTCATTTACTTTGCTAATTAAATTTTCATAAGATTTGGGACTAATATCAACAATCCAACGATTATCGCCCGTTAACGATCTTTTTTTGTAGCTTTCATATTGAAGCCTACTTTCTGCCAGTTGTCCTTGCACTTCTAGGCGACGATTAGTTAAAATATCTAGCTGATCTGATAAACTGCGGCTGCGTAGTTCTGGTTGGTTAAAGTTATACTGAACCCTTAACATTTGTAATTCTTGTTGCAATTTATCTACTTTCTGCTGGAGTGGCGGCATTTGTCGAGCGATAAAATCAATACTTTGTTTGCTAACTTTTAAACGCTCTTGATCCATATATTCTAGGTAATATTTGGCAGTTTCATCCAGCACATATTGGATGCGCTTGGGGTCTCGATCGCGGTAGCTAATATCTAGGAGTTTAGTACCACCCTGCTTCCCATCTCGCAAGAAAGTAATGCGTTGGATAATCAAGCGGTTATTGAAATTTTTATAGTCAAAGTTTGGATATTTTATTTGCAACTTATTAACTAATGGTAGTAACACTTCTGGGCTTTTTAAAACCCGCGATAAACTTTGATAATCCACCGAAGATCCTTCTTCCGCTGATGATTTAATTTTGTTCAAGTCTGTGATGCCTAAACTGTTATTTTGAGCTTGGACCAAGAGCTTTGATAGCCGATAGTCAGCCGTAATGGGTTCTGCTAAAACTGTAAATTTTCCTTCATACTCAGTAATAGATTTTTTGGCTGCCCTAAGCACGAAACTACCGCTTAAAGTAGCTATGCTGGCAGCTACTATGCCCATCACTAGAAGGCGACGTTTGACGACAGCTAGTACCCAATTGATATCAAGAACTTGGTCATCCTCTGCTGGGGTACTAGCTAGGTAATTAGCAGAGGGAACCGACAAATATTGACCATTAAGGTCATTCTTTAGGGAAGACAACAGTTTTTTATCCATAGCAAAAATGTTACTATTTAATTCCTAATTTCCTAATAGTCTGAGTAGCTCTATGAATCGGGTGGGAACTAGAATTCCACCAATAATATTATTAACTGGTGATAGAACAGTGTTAATGTTATCTACCAAGATAGCAGTCCTCGAACGTGCCACTATAATTATGTCATTATCTTGAATCAGTGGGTTGCTTTGAGCGTCGATTCCTTGATTCAAATTAATTGCTACTTGCGATCGGGATATAGTGCCATTAGGATTCAGCCTGATCAGTTCCACATATCTAGAGTTAGCGCGACTTTGTCTGAAACCCCCCGCACTCATAATTGCTTGATTTAAGGTAGTATTAGGAGGTAATTTGAGTCCACCGGGAGTATTGACTTCTCCGATCACACTCACTTGCACAGTCCCCGGAGCAAAGCTAGCATTAGCTAGAACAGAAACTTCTCCCGGGTCGATCGCCGTCGCTGTTGGGACAAAGATGATATCCCCTTCTTGTAGTATAGTATCTTGAGAGGTATCTTGTTCTTGCAAATATTGCCAGAGGTTAATAGTTCTAATTTGTTGTTTGCCACTTCTAGTATAACGTTGGAGTTGGATTTGGCGAATATCGGCGATTGATGTGATTCCACCAGCTAGTTGTAGAGCACGAATAATGGTCGGCTGTCCGTTAGTTCTTTCACCATTTTGGGTATCACCACCAATCGCTACATATCTACCGGGACGCTTCACCTCTCCGAATACTGAAACAGTACGGGGTTGCTCTGCTGGTATAGAAAAATTAGATTCACTAAGTTGATTTGTTTCTGCTAAATTAATTGTTTCTTGAGGGGGAACCAAGATTTGATCTCCATCTCGCAAGGTGATATCTTGGCTGGTCTGACCAGTTTGTAAATAATCCCACAGATTATAAGTGATAGTTATTTCTTTGTTAGTCGTAAGCCGACGCCGCACAATTACTCGTCGAATATCAGCGCTAGCTCGAATACCCCCAGCTTTTTCTAAAGCTTGAGGAAGCGTGGGAAACTGAACTGATGGTCTGTTTCCGCCTCCATTAGCTAGGGGCAATAAGTAGGAGCCGGGACGACTTATTTCACCCGATAACCAAATATTAAGCGGGCGGGCAGCTTGTAAACTGATTGTAACTAAAGGTCTTTTTACGACCTGGCCATAAGCTCTACTGATAACTTGGGCTGCCTGTTCTAAAGTTAATCCTTGAAGCGCAATACTACCAATAATGGGGATTTGAATAGCTCCCCCAGCGGGAATTTGATACTCCCCACTAAGCTGGGGCAGATCGTAGATATCAATTCTAATATTGTCTCCACCACCTAGATAGTAGTCAGTATTAATACTTGTTGCGGGGGCGGGCGACTGAGCGAGGTTGGTTTGAGGGTAGGAGAAAGTGAGTACCAGCGCCAGCAGTGGCAGTTGTACAGCAGGGAGAGTAAGCCATTTCATAGGTACTAACAAATTTATGATAGAGGTAAAGCCATGAGAGATATTTTAAGGGTGCCGATGTTTGCGTTGATGCTATTGTGTTTAACGCTTATAGTTTTTGTGACTATTTATATTTTAGCCGCACGCCATCCCAAATTGGGTGCCACATTAGAAAAGATTTTTGTGGGGATACTTTTTTTTACCATAACTGGTGGATCGGGTATCATGACCATGCCCTTTACCAAACTCCATCCTAACGTTTTCTACAACTTAGAAACTACACCCCCAACGATGATTGGTCAAATTGCCATTTATGCGGCCATGATATTAATGATATTTCCCCGCTTAACTAAAACTACGCAAAAAACAGTTTATATCTGCATTAAATGGATAGCAGGAGACATTTTTTTAGGTTTGTTTTTGTTGCTTCTGACTTTATCTGGATTGTGGTCACAAACTCCTGAACTTACTTTTAGGGCTATTTTTGCTATTTGGGGAGTAACAGTGGTTTCTATTTATGTAGGAAAAGTGTATAGCTGGTCAGAAATTTATGGATTATTGAGATGGCTAACTGGTTTATTAGCTTTATGGTCACTTGTGAAAACAAATGCAGCTCCGGACGGTTGTTGGACAGGAGTTTTAGGTCATAAAAACCCTTTTTCGTTTCAAATGGCTAATACAGCTTCTTTATGGATTTTATATGCTTTTAAGGAGCCTAAGTATAGATATTTATCATTATTTATCATTTTAATAGCTTTAGTAGGATTGCAAAAAGGTTGTAGTGGTGCTAGTCGGATTTTGACAGTGGTATTAATCAGTTTGTGGAGTTATTTAGCCCTATTAAAAAGATTACCTGTAAAATGGGCTTTTCTCTGCTTTATCTTATTTTTGGTCGGTAGTATAGGTATAAGTATTTTGGTGTTAAATAATTTAGAGGCTATTATTGTGGATGGTTTGAAAAAAGATATGACTTTAACCGGTAGAACCGATTTTTGGCCTTTAATTATTGATAGAATTAATCAAAATCATCCCATATTTGGTTATGGAATGAAAGGATTTTGGCAGTTTTGGCGTGGCTCGGAAAATCCCGCTTACGGAATTATAGTAGCTAAAACTGGTTTTGTGCCACCCCACTCTCACAATGGTTTTCTTGATATACTTTGCGAACTGGGTTGGACCGGACTCTTGTTGTTTATTGGGTCATTCTTGAATAATATATTTAGAGGTATAAAGTACCTCGTTAAAGGAAGTTTTCCAGAGTCAGGTTTGCCTTTGTATTTATTAACATTTATGCTAATGACTAATTTGACAGAGGGGGGACTATTGGGGGTTGGTACTTATTGGTGTTGGTATGTAGTTTTATCGGTAAAATTGAGCTTAGATAGGACAGCTAAGGATAACCCACACTGATGATGTCAGCGTTTTGTCAGGCCTATGAGGAGAATCTTTACAAAGAATAGGCATCTACCCCACTTCTTAAAGAAGTCGGGGCTTTAACACCGATCGCATTTTACGTTTAATTAAGTGGGCTCACTTAATATGACTCGCAATTGTTTCACTCTCCACCGTTGCTTCCACTGGCCAAGAATTTTCCATCTCTACTGTTTTTTTCGGCTGATAAACTGCCAAGTCGAACCAGAAAGTCGTACCCACATTAACTTCGCTAACTAAATTAATTTTAGTGTGGTGCTTGTCAATAATGTTTCTGACAATAGAAAGACCTAATCCCGTTCCTTCTAAAGTGTGTACTCGGTTTTCTACCCGGAAAAAGCGATCGAATATTGCTTGTTGGTCTTCGGGATCTATGCCAATTCCCGTATCAGAAATTTCGATCCGCACTACCGGACAATGTTGAGCATCCGGTGACAAGTTGTGGTGGACGGATTGATCGTCTTTCTGGGTGGGCGCCTCCGGCTCTAGCAAATATGCTCGAATGGCCACCTTGCCGCCGGACTGAGTAAATTTTAAGGCATTTCCTACTAAATTTGCAAATACTTGCAGTAACAAATCGTAATGACCTAAAGCAGGCGGCAAATACGGGTCAACTTCTTGCTCTAATTCAATGCCTTTATCCTTAGCATTTAACTGATAAGTCCGCAGGGTTTGTTCCACAGCTTGCGGAAGGTCAACAGCTTCCAAGTGATAAACTCGGCAGGATTCCAGTCGCGACAAGTCTAACACGTCATTAACTAAACGAGTTAGTCGATCGGTTTCTCGGTTGGCAATTTCTAGGAATTCCCTGCGCTCGCTTTCTAGAAGGTCTTCTCCGTACTCGTGGAGAGTCTCGATAAAAGATTTGATATTAAATAAAGGTGTTCTCAATTCGTGAGAAACATTGCTGATAAAATTGCTTTTAGCCTCATTGAGTTCTACTTCGCGAGTAATGTCCTGCACTGTCATTGCAATGCCTTTGAGACTTTCTCGGTAATTTCCGGAACCTTGATGCTTGAAGGTTTGCTCGTAGAAAGTACACTCTACAGCTAGCGGGCGTTGTGGCTCGTTACAGGTATCTTCCTCATGGCGGATGCAGCTTTTGCACAGCGGTTCGGCACCGGGCGCTTTGTGCAGAATGACAGTAGTTAAAACAATCCGAATTGTACGGTTAACTGGTTCGCTCAGAGAGATGCGAAATTCGCCGCCTTCGCGATCGCCCGCAGCTATTTCCTGCAAAGGTCTCGCCAAGTCCTGCTGCACTTCCGAAGGCAAAATGTTCAGAACATTTACTCCGAGCGCATTTTTGCCTTCCCATCCAAAAATCCGCATCCCCGTCGGATTAACTAAAATCACCTGCAAATTTGCGTCTAATAAAAGCGCGCCATCAGCAATCGTTGAAACCAAAGTTTCTAACTTAGCTTTTTCCGCTGTCAGCTCTTCAATATTTTGTTCTTCATAACTTTCGAGTTTCTGGGCCATCTCGTTAAAACTGCCAATCAACTCGCCCAATTCTCCACCCAAAGGCAGGTCAACTCGCTGCTTAAAATTCCCGCTGGCGATGTTTTTGACCCCAAAGACTAATTGTTTAATCGGCTGAGTAATTGTCAGGGCATTAAATACAGCTCCCAAAATTACCATCACCCAAATAGTGACAAATACTGCTAAAGTGACATCCCTAGTCAGATTTGAAGAGATAACTGCTGCGGGATTTGGGTTAATGCCGATCGCCAAAACTCCCAAATATTTGTCTTCATGAATTAACGGCACAAATACATCGGTCACTTCTCCATCTGGCGTCAAATGCTGCCGCACCAAAGGCAAAGAAGTTAAATTTCTCGCCTCAATATCGGCGAGAAAATTATCGGGAAGTTTGATCTGGCGGCGCAGCGTCAGGGAAGTCTCCACCTCGGATTCCGAAAAGGGTATCCCCAGGAAAATATCTCCCGCTTCGTCTGCGTAAAGCATATAGCGGACGCTGGAGGTGCTGCTGTAAAATTGGCGGGAAAAGCGGGCGACTTCGGAGCGATCGTTTTTGGCAATCAGGGGCGCCACATTTGCCGCCAACAGCAGGCCGAGGTCTCGGCCGTAACGAGTATCGTTAAGTCGGGCGTCTTGCTGGATAGTATTCACCGCCCAGAATGTCAGGCCGCTCATAATTAACGACACTACGAGGGTAGCAGCGGCCATCAGGCGGGTCTGGAGGGTAAAATCCGACCACCAGCGGGCAATAATTTCTCCGATTTTGTTTAGTATGGCCAGCATTTCACCAGTTCACCAGTTCAATATTAATAGCAAGATCAATTCAGTTGGCTCCCGATCGACTTTTCTGATGCGACTTGTCCGCTACCGCCACCGCAGAGATACCAAACTTCATTGTTACATTTCTACATTGAGATTGCTTGGCTTTCGGATGGCGGCCGATGTCGCAATTCCTAATTTTTATCGCCCAGAGCTCGGCGACCGATGTCCCGACGGCAGTAAACCCCTTCAAATTGGATGCAATCAACTGCAGCATAAGCTTTGGAAATAGCTTGTTCCAAAGTTTCTCCCGTCGCAGTGACGCCCAAAACCCGGCCGCCGTCGCTCACCAACTGCTGGTTCTTCAACTGAGTGCCGGCGTGAAACACTTCTGCTCCTTTGGCTTCAGCTTCCTCGATACCTGTAATAACTTTGCCTTTTTGATAACTTCCAGGATAGCCTCCAGAAGCCAAAACTACGCAAACAGAGGCTCCCGACTTCCAGCGAATAGAATATTCACCGAGACGCTGCTGACAGCAGGCCAGCACCAAATCTTCTAAAGGAGTTTCCAGCAGTGACAAAACCGCTTGAGTTTCGGGATCTCCGAAACGGCAGTTGAATTCTAAGACTTTGGGTTCTCCGTCGGGGGTAATCATTAAGCCCGCGTAGAGTACACCCCGGTAGTCGATTTTGCGTTTTTGCAGTGCTGCGAGGGTGGGTTCGAGAATTTCTTCTTGAATCCTTTCCATTAGTTCCGGGGTGACGATGGGCGCTGGGGCGTAGGCTCCCATACCGCCGGTGTTGGCTCCCTTGTCGCCTTCGCCGATAGCTTTGTGGTCTTGGGCGGGCACCAACGGTTCCACTGTGATGCCGTCGGTGAGGGCGAGAATGGAGACTTCTTGACCTGTTAAGAATTCTTCGACCACGACTCGGATGTTGTCGGTGCCGAATTCGCCTCGGAAAATGGTGTTGATGGCGCTGTGAGCCATTTTGACGGTGGTGGCAACGGTGACTCCTTTGCCTGATGCGAGTCCGTCTGCTTTGATGACTATTGGGGTTCCTTGTTCCAGAACGTATGCTTTTGCAGCTTCTGCGTCTGTAAATACGGCAGCTTTGGGTGTGGGGATGCCTGCTTCGAGCATCAATTCTTTGGCCCAGGATTTGCTGGATTCAATTTGGGCGCCGGCTTTGGTGGGGCCGAAAATCATCATTTTTCGCTGTAGAAAATAGTCGGCGATGCCTAGCGATAGGGGCAATTCGGGGCCGACGATGACTAATCCGATGTTGTTGACCATCACAAAGCGTTCGATGCCTTGGAAGTCGTCGATGTTGAGCGACAGATTTTGACAGCCTGGGGTGGTAGCTGTGCCGCCGTTGCCCGGTACGCAGAATACTTGTTTAATCCGCGTAGATTCTAGCAGTTTTTTTGCGATCGCGTGTTCGCGACCTCCGTTTCCCACAACTAAAACTTTCACAGTATCCTCACCTATAAATTGTGTTCCCTGAATGTCTGATTTTCAGTGTTGGCATCTGTCTATCTGCTTTTTGCAGTGCTGTCAATTATGCCATGCTTGGCGCTAGGGAATTGCTAGATGTGGCACTTTTCTGGAGGGGTGGCGTTCGACGGCTGTTTCTCAATGGCTGGGAGCGTGCAATAATTAAAGACTTTAGCCGCCCAATTTTTCTGGGTTCTGCCTCGATTTAATCAGGCAATTAAAACTCTTTTCTGGCTTTTAACTCTGCAATTACTATAATTGATCCGGGGACAAATAGCGATAAGATAGGCAGGTTGACTCTGGGGAATTTTACTCACATGAAATCAAATCAAACCGCTGCGAGTTCGTCTGCAAAATTTAAGCGGGTGGGCGTTGTCGGCGGCGGCCAGCTAGCTTCGATGATGGGGGATGCTGCTAGGGCGATCGGTATTGAATTGGTAGTACAAACTCCCCATGCTACTGACCCGGCAGTTTCTGTTGCTGCTGGTGCTGTTTTGGCTGCTGTTGATGATGTTTTGGCTACGGCTCAATTGGCGGCTGGCTGCGATGTTATTACTTTTGAAAATGAGTTTGTGGATTTGGATGGTTTGCGGTCGCTAGAAGAGCAAGGTGTGTTATTTCAGCCGAGTTTGTCGTCGCTTTCTCCTTTGTTGGATAAGTACGTTCAACGCTGTTATTTACAAGGTTTGGGTTTGCCAACTCCGAGGTTTTGGGAATGGGATTGCAGCGCGGATTTGCCCCCGGAATTGTTTAAGGCGGTGGCGATCGACTTTCCGGCAATTTCTGTTTCTGACAGCGTGCAGATTGCAGGAGACTCGGGTGCTGGATCGATCGACTTTCCCTTTGTCGTCAAAGTTCGCCGCCACGGTTATGACGGCCAAGGTACTTTTATTGTTAAGGATCGGGGGAGTTTTGAGTCAATTCGTGCTACACTCCAAGGTCAGTCTTTGCTAGTGGAAGAGTTTGTGCCGTTCGATCGCGAATTGGCTGTGATTGCGGCTCGATCGGCAAATGGCGAAATTGCGATTTATCCGATCGTCGAAACTCAGCAGCAAAATCAGGTTTGTCATGTGGTGATTGCGCCCGCTGATATTAGTTTAGATGTCAAAACTGAAGCTTGTGCGATCGCCCGCACTCTCCTCAACAGCTTAGAAGCTGTCGGCGTATTCGGCATTGAATTATTTTTAACCGCCGATAATAAGCTGTTAGTCAATGAAATTGCACCCCGCACCCACAACTCGGGACATTTTACCATCAATGCTTGCGAAACTTCACAATTTGAACAGCATTTGCGCGCCGTTTGTCAACTGCCTTTAGGGAATTCCGATTTAAAATGTGCAGGCGCTGTCATGGTAAATTTGCTAGGTTACGAGTCGGCTGAGTCAGATTATTTAGCAAAAAGAAAACAACTGGCACAAATTAGTGGTGCTTTTGTCCATTGGTATGGTAAGAAAGTAGCGCGTCCCGGTCGCAAACTCGGTCACGTTACAGTTGTGATCGACGCGGACTTGGTGGCTCAGGGGCGATCGTCAGCAGAGGATCTCGCTCAAACCGTTGAATCTATCTGGTATGCAAGTTAAATTGCTCGAAGCTTGCCAAAATCTGGTTAGTTGGTATATATTAAATAAAGGTTCTACTGCGACGTTGGTGACTGCCAATAATGTTTTTTTGATCTATAACTCTTAACTCTCGGGAATCAAGATGTTTGGACAGCAGTAAACTGGGCTTGTACCCAGAAACTTTAAGTCCGAGCCAACGGTACCCACCTGGTAAAATACCAGGTCAAAAGCTGAGGTAAGACGGCGTTGCGGGGAACCATTAAAATTTTGATTGAGATAGGCGCTGTGAAATATAGCTAGCCTATTTTTTTTTGAGATAAACGCTTTGATTCATAGTTAACGTGAGCTCGATGAGGGCGATCGCAACTGGGAAACACAGACCCCTCTGACTCGTGCCCGCCACCAACTGAGTGAGATTGCCCAGGTGCGATCGACCCGACAATATCTTTCAGCCCACTAACTAAAATTATAAATTGAAGGCTCAATCTTATATCATGTCCGGGTACTTACCCATAATTAAGCAGCAACTGGAACTTGAGGCCACCAGTGAAAGTTTGTTAAACCCCGAATTAAATCTTGGTGTTGGAGTAATTGTTTGTCGCGAGCAAATAAAACCTTTTCTAATTCATCAAGATTTTCCAATGTTCGATTACCAAGAGGCTCATTTGTAAGCGGTCAAAGTCGTAACTGCTCACTCCAACCCTGTTGCGGTGAGCAGTTACTGAAATTACCGAGCGCCAACAATTACTAATTTATATCTTTTTAACAAGCGAATAACTGGGCATAACACTTGTTTCTGTTCGACTTGTATTAGAAGCCCCATGTTTATCTCACAGAGTCCAGAATACAGGAAATGCCCTTTTTTGAACGATCGCACTTACCATTAAGACATTATACTCTTTCCATTGAGTTCTATCCAATGCAATTACTAATTGACACCCGACTTTTAGGTGACGGGCTATTACCTATGCAGACAATTGGAAACCACAGCACAAGTATGCTAAGTCCTGGAATCTGTAAAAATCTTTGTATGTGACGGCGGCGACTACTTTGTAAGATCGGCAATTGCTCTTTAACAACTAATGGTTCTCTTCTGACTTCTTTTTGAGTCTGCAACAACACGCGCGAACATCTGAAGAGTAAGTAATTGTGTTGGGCTTAGGTATTTTTCGAGTAGGTCGTGATAGAATGAGGGCAAATAATCTGGATTTTCCCCAGCGAGGATATGACCAATTTTTCGCAAGAGGCCTCTTCTGGAATCCTGTTGAAAATAGCCATACAGGCTTAACTGATTGATTACCAATGAGATTTTGCCTCACTCGCTGGTTTGTGAGGGTCAGTCGTCGAACTTAAATATTATAAGTAATTACCCGAACTTGATATAATTGGATACAACAGTGGCTAAAAGTTTTTCCGATTCCACAATTATCTACAGGCTAGGCTTGATTAAGAGCGTTAATGAATTTTTACCCAAATCCCTTCCCTTACTTTATAAATGAGAGTGAATTCTTATTTTATTCTGCCGCTTATTGACAGAAGATGGGTATATTTAAGCAGAGCAAACCAAAGCTTTTCCATCTTGAGGATAGGTAGCTTGAGAAATCGTTGAAGAGAATGTCGTCGGCTCTCAAACATGATTGGGTATGGCATCAATTTCCCCAATAACTCAATACTCACTTGTTTATGGGTTGGAAGCAGAAAAACTACAATAGTCAGAGTCAAGTATTAGGCGTTTTTGAGCTGCCCTTGGAAACAAATTTGGTATGATTGAGGTAACATTTTTAACTAATGGGGCTTCTTAACAAGACTGACCCATCTTTTTTTACCATAAATTGGTCATAACCCCTAGCTGACGGGGTTATAACGGGGGTGTCACCCCGTCAGGTGTATTGGTTGATCTATTTTACACCATAAGCTCAGGAGAGCCAGAAACGTTATATATTTCTGCGTCTCGGACTGATATAAAAAAAGAAAATTAATAGTGTAGGTTTTGTTCATCAACCTAACCTACACTATTAATAATTTGTGTAAGGGGAATGTTTATTCCTAACTCTCATTATTCACGACACGGAAGTTACGGAAATACCGATAACTGTTGTTTTCCTGAGTGCTTCTTCTTCCTCCTTCTTTCCACGTCCCCATTCCTAATTACTAATTCCCCAATGACTCGCTTAGCCACAACAATAGAAGCCATACTTTACCTAAAAGGTCAGCCAGTGTCGATCGCAGAAATTGCCGAGATTGCCAAGTGCGATCGAGCCGAAGCCGAAGACGCCATCATCGAACTCATGTCTGACTCGTCCCACCGCGACAGTGCATTAGAAGTCGTCGAAACCCCCACAGGATACAGCCTGCAACTCAGAGAAGAGTTTGCCAGTTTAATGCAAACTTTAATACCTCCAGAATTAGGTGTGGGATCTCTGCGGACGCTGGCTGCGATCGCCCTCAAAGGCGGCATCGCTCAGCCAGATTTAGTTAACTTGCGAGGTTCAGGAGCTTACCAACAAGTGCAGGAACTGGTAGAAATGGGTTTCGTTCGCAAACGGCGGCCTGCTGAGGGGCGGTCGTATTGGTTACAAGTTACCGAGAAATTTCATCGGTACTTTCAAGTAGATCAACTGCCAAAACAATTGCAAATTGACTTTCAGGCAAATTTGTACCCAAGCAATGACGAGTAGTTTGAAGTAGAATGTAACCAGCCAGAAATTAAGAATCGCCAAATGGTTTTTCACCCTGACTTTGACACATCCAATGCCCAACAAACCGCAGTCAATCCACTGCTGAAGTACCTCCAACACCAATCCCCGGAGGTGCTAGCCCGCGTCGCCAAGTCCGTCAGCCCCGACATCAGAGAAATTATCTCTCATAACGTTCAAGGACTTGTCGGCGTTTTGCCTTCAGAAAATTTTAACGTCGAAATTACCACCGATCGCGAAAACTTAGCAGGTTTGCTAGCTTCAGCGATGATGACAGGCTATTTTTTGAGGCAAATGGAGCAGAGGATGTACCTAGAAGAAAATTTAGCAAGCACCAGCTCGATTAAACCAAACTCACCCAAAGACAAGTAAAAAAATCAACGGGTTGGGGAAGTCAGAAAGATGAAAGTTGTTCAGAAAAATCCATAATCCTGAATCATGGAGGCACAGGGAATTAAGAAACCGGGCTGTTAACCGGCTATCCCTCGCGCTACACCGCGGCTTTTGGTGAAAAAACCCGGTTACTGCTTCCAGGACTATAAAGCATCAGATTCATCTTCCATCCTCCACCCTTGCAACTAATACCAATTTCAAAAAAGAATGCAACTGTAGATAAGCTCCAAATCCTTATGCAGTAAGTCATTCTTAATTCTTTAATCGAAAATCGAAAATCGTATTACCCACCGGCGGAGCTACCCGATAGGGGAAAAGCACCCGGACGTACTTTAATTTTCTGAACTTGACCCAAACGGTTAATTTCCACTTCGAGTTCTTTGCCCACAACAGTGTTTTCCACCCGTTCTTGCACGTCACCGGGAGTGTTAACCGCAATTCCGTCAACTTTTTGAATGACATCTCCGGCGCGCAAGTCCGCTTTTTGAGCGGGGGAATTTTCCACGACTCGCGCCACGGCTACGCCTTGATCGAGGGTAATTTTATTACTATCGAGCTGTTTGTTGAGTTCTGCCTTGGTGGCGGCAGTCAAGCTGACCATTTGAATGCCGAGATAGGGATGTTCGGCTTTACCTTTGGCGAATAACTGATCGGAAATTCGTTTGGCGGTTTCGATCGGAATTGCAAATCCCAAGCCCTGAGCGTCGGCGCGAATGGCGGTATTGATGCCAATTACTTCGCCTTGGTCGTTGAGCAAGGGGCCGCCTGAATTGCCGGGGTTGATGGCGGCGTCGGTTTGGATGAAGCGGACTCGCTTGTCGGGGATGCCGACTTGGGAACTCGATCGACCCGTAGCGCTGATAATGCCCACAGTCACGGTATTGTCGAGACCTAAAGGATTGCCGATCGCGATCGCCCACTGTCCCGGTACAATATTGTCCGAGCGACCCAAAGCCACCTGCGGCAGTTCCTTAGCATTAATCTTAACCACAGCCACATCCGTCAGCGGATCGACTCCCTGCACCTTACCCTCAAACTCGCGGCCGTCTTTGAGCGTCACCTTGACAGTATCAGTCCCGGAGACAACGTGAGCATTAGTAACGATGCGGCCGTCCGAAGTGAGAATAAACCCCGAACCCGTACCTCTCTTGACTCGTTCTTCCGGCTGCGGCAAATTCTCCCCAAAAAACCGACGAAACAACGGATTTTTGAATGCTTCGGGCACTTGATTCGCCACCT
Organism: Microcoleus sp. T3_A4; assembly: GCF_036700465.1. Lineage (NCBI taxonomy): Bacteria > Bacillati > Cyanobacteriota > Cyanophyceae > Oscillatoriales > Microcoleaceae > Microcoleus > Microcoleus sp. T3_A4. The sequence continues at coordinate 194,568 of NZ_JAUBOY010000005.1, forward strand.
TGCTTGATGCGTCAATCCGCACTACAGCCGGGCCGACTTTTTCGGCTGCTTCAGCAATAAAATTGGGATTGCTGCGATCGACTGCCCGATTTTCCAGAACTGGAGGAGACGCATAGGGGGGGATTTGCTGGCGTACTACTGGCAAAACCAATCCGGTTTCCAGATTGTTTGAGCCTTGCAGATAGCGATTTCCCAACCATCCCATACCTCCGCCGATTGACAGCAGAGTCACATAAAGGGTCGCTTGCTTAAAAGATAAACTCATTTAATAACTCCCGCTAAATACCTCATCCCCGCAGACAGGTTCCGAATCAAGCATTTTTGTCTTGTTGGCGACGGGAAGGAAGCGGGGCGGGGCGTACCGCTTCCTCAAGAACATAGCTGTTAACAAGCAGGCGCCGATGGTCATCACAGGCAATTTTGCCGGATTTGCCAAGAGCGAATCAAACTAATAATTCTCATCCTAACTTGGCTTAGCCTGGGATTTACAGTCTGGGGGGTGGCTAGAGCTTGTAAATATGCAATTTTACAGGATTTTAAAATTGTCAACAGTCCGTAAGGAATACTTTTTTATGTACATAATGACTTTTAAACGCTTGTTTCCGCTGATTTCTGCACTCATTTGGTCGATCGCACCCGTTGAGAAAACGGCGGCAAATACCGAAATCCCACCTGCAAATCTTCCTTTAGGTACACCTGTAGAAAACCCCGACCCCGCCCGCGATTGCCCGATCCCGGCTATGTCTCGGTTGCGCCGCCATACTGTGGCCCAGGGCGAAACAATAGAAAGCATCGCGCGGCAGTACAATGTGATTCCTGCGGCGCTGATCGGGATAAATCCGACGTTGCGGGGCGGTGAAGTATCTGCTGGAAGTGCGATCGTCATTCCTCCGTACAGTGGCATCGAGGTAGAAGTGCCTGCGGGCTGGAATTGGCAAAAACTGGCAGAAGCTTACAAAGTGCCCGCAGATTTGCTATTTGAGGCGAATGGGTGCAGGCCTTTGGGGAAAAGGGTGTTTGTGCCAGCGGTGAATAGGTCGATCGGGCCTTCTATAAATCCCGATGCAACGCCATCGGTGCAAGGATTTCCGCTGCCCGCCCCAGCAGTGGAAGGTTTGCGTTACGGGCGGCAATTGCATCCGGCGCGGCGGGAATTTTTTTTCCACAGCGGCGTAGATTTTTTGGCGTCGGAGGGTACGCAGGTTTTGGCGGCGGGCGAGGGGACTGTCGCCTTTGCTGGGCCGCAGGGGGATTACGGGAATTTAGTGGTAGTGAACCATGAAGCGGGGAAGCAAACGCGCTACGCTCATTTGAAAGATATTGCGGTAAAAGTCGGTCAAAAAGTGCAGTCTGGAGAAGTTTTAGGAACTGTGGGGATGACGGGAAAACGGGACATTCCGCCATCTCATTTGCATTTTGAAGTTCGCTACAATTCGGGTTTGGGTTGGGTTGCTGAAGACCCGCTGCTTTATTTGCAAGTTACTGTTAAAAAATAGGATTGGTAGTGTGCTGGGGGGGTGACAACCAGCCTCCAATCCAGACGGGGTAAGGATTGAGCTGTGTTGTGGTAAAAAAAGATAGGCAGCAGAATTATTACACGATTGCCTATTCCAAAAAATATGTTACCAACATTTTACGAGACTCACTTACAAAAAGAACTGACGCAAACCCCGTTTATTTTACTCACAATCTTTTTGAACCTGATAGAATCCGAGAAACAAGTAACGATCGCACTAATCGGGTTCCCATTAATCACTTATTGGTGAACAACTTATTGCCCTATCGCACATTTCTCTCAAATTCGATCGCCCACCCACAAAAAATCCGATCGCCCATCCACCAAAAACCAGATCGCACATTTCTCTCAAATTCGATCGCCCATCCACAAAAAACCCGATCGCCCATCCACAAAAAACCCGATCGCCCATCCATCCAAAAACCCGATCGCGGGGCCCCAGAAACCGGGTTTTTTCCGAAATACTTCGCTACAACCCACAGATTCGGGCAAAAACCCGGCTTCTTCGATTAACGCCCGCCGCTAACTCCCTCCAATCGCAGGAAATGCACCCGGCCCGATCGATCGCCCGCTACAACTGTGACCCCATCAGGCAAAATTGCACAGCAATTGAAGCTAGAATCTCCGCTGAAACTAGCAATTTCTTTGCCACTAAGCAAATCCCAGATTTTTACGGTGTTATCCTTAGAAGCGGAAATCGCAGTTGTGCCGTCGGATGCGATCGCCACTGCATCTACCGAGTCAGTATGAAGGCTGAGGGTTCTAACTTCGGTACCTGTCTCGGTGTCCCAGATTTTCAGGGTGTCATCCCATGAAGCGGAAATCGCGGTTTTGCCGTCTGGTGCGATCGCGACTGCATTTACCGAGTTAGTATGACCGGTGAGGGTTCTAACTTCGGTACCTGTCTCGGTGTCCCAGATTTTCAGGGTGTAATCCCGTGAAGCGGAAATCGCGGTTTTGCCGTCTGGTGCGATCGCCACTGCATTTACCGAGTCAGGATGACCGGTCAGGGTTCTAACTTCCGTACCTGTCTCGGTGTCCCAGATTTTCAGGGTGTAATCCCGTGAAGCGGAAATCGCGGTTTTGCCGTCTGGTGCGAT
>NZ_JAUBOY010000005.1:197283-197835 GCF_036700465.1 Microcoleus sp. T3_A4
CGCCACTGCATTTACCGAGTCAGTGTGAAGGCTGAGGGTTCTAACTTTGGTACCCGTCTCGGTGTCCCAGATTTTCAGGGTGTAATCCTCTGAAGCGGAAATCGCGGTTTTGCCGTCTGGTGCGATCGCCACTCCATATACCGAGTTAGTATGACCGATGAGGGTTCTCACTTCGGTACCTGTCTCGGTGTCCCAGATTTTCAGGGTGTTATCGTTTGAAGCAGAAATCGCGGTTTTGCCGTCTGGTGCGATCGCCACTGCATTTACCCAGTCAGTATGAAGGCTGAGGGTTCTAACTTCCCTACCTGTCTCGGTGTCCCAGATTTTCAGGGTGTTATCGTCTGAAGCGGAAATCGCAGTTTTGCCGTCTGGTGCGATCGCCACTGCTTTTACATAGCTAGTATGACCGGTGAGGGTTCTAACTTCCCTACCTGTCTCGGTGTCCCAGATTTTCAGGGTTTTATCGTCTGAAGCGGAAATCGCGGTTTTGCCGTCTGGTGCGATCGCCACTGCATTTACCCAGTCAGTATGAAGGCTGAGGGTTCTAACTTC
>NZ_JAUBOY010000005.1:197935-221367 GCF_036700465.1 Microcoleus sp. T3_A4
CCTACCTGTCTCGGTGTCCCAGATTTTCAGGGTGGTATCGTCTGAAGCGGAAATCGCAGTTTTGCCGTCTGGTGCGATCGCCACTGCTTTTACCACGTTAGTATGACCAACAAGTGTCCGCAGAGCCCCTTCATTTGCCCGTTCTAAATTAGTCCTTAAAGGCCACAGGCAGGGACTACTTCTCGACTGCTTAGCTTGTTCCACGATCCCCTGAATTTCAGGTATTTCAAAATCCACCAACCGACTCCACAAATGCCCTGCTAGCTGCGTTTTATCCCTCTCCAAAATGTGCGCCGACTTGCGAATAGCCCCTTGAATCAACTTCAGCGTTCCCGCTTGCTCCTCCGACAGCAAAAAATCAGAAACTCTCGCCAAATCGTAATCCTCAATTAATGCTTGAACCCCCACCGCATCCAACTTCGCCTCAATAAAATCAAAATCCGTCAACAACTGATGCAGCCGTTCCCCTTGAACACTCTCTGCCAAATGCCCCGGCAGAGTTTCCAAAGCATAAAGCCGCTTTTTCGGCGACAGTTTCCCCAACCGTTCTTTAAACTTACTCATCGCCGTACAAATCCTCCCACAAATTATCAGAAATCGCCGTTTCGATATCCCGCAGCGACACCCCAGCTTTCTGCACTACATCCTTACGGTGCAGAAATCTTTGGAAACTCGCGTGATAGATACTGTAATCCGGCGGAGTGTCGTTGCTACGGCGCAGAAACTGTTCCCAATCATCCAGAACTTCCTGCAAATCTAAAGCATCTTCCTCAGCAAAATCCGCCAAAATATCGCAGGAAACCGGCTTGCGAGTTTTGGTCAACAAATAAATCACCTTCAACTTCCGGCGGCGCAATTCTCTATCTCTAACCGCCATTTCCATCCGCGCCCAATGCTTCTCATAATATCCTTCCAACTCCCTCGGCAAATCTTGCAAAGTCACATCGCTGTACTTGCCACTATCGATATCATTCAGCACGTAGCGCAGGTACATAAAATTATTCTGGCTTTTTTCCGCCACCGCCGCCACAAACTGTTCGCGCTGCAAATTTTGACGGTTAATCCAACTCTGAATTGACGCGCTGTTGCTGGTGCGTTTGTCAATATAAAGCTTGACATCCGCCAAACTTTCTGCACTGTACTGCATCAAATCAAAAACCTGATGATTTGGCAAAGGCAGAGATTCCGGTCGCTTCGAGACAATAAAATAAACATTATGCGGCAAAGCATCGGGCAAATAGAGGACATTGCTGCCACGCCCATGATCGCTCAGATCGACTTCATCGAGGGCATCCACAACAAAAACTAACTTTTTTCCGCCCAATTTAGGACTGACTTCCCCCAACAATCGACTGAGAAAATTGCCATCTGTAGTCGCATTTTCTGGCAATTTTGGGTAATCCAGTTTAAAGGCTTGAATTAACTGAGTGCAGGCATTTTCCAGAAATTGCTTGGCCTTAACAGTGCCTTGAGATTGCGAGTTAAAATGGACAACACAGCGCCGCTTCATCAGCAGCACTAACTTTGCCATAATTGAACTTTTGCCGACACCCGGCTCGGCTTCTAAAACAAAATATCCTTTAGGCTTTTTCTGCAAAAATTCGATAATTGCTTCAAACAAAAATCGGCGGCCGGTAAAGTCTTGAGTGCGGTCTTGAATAATCGTTTCGCACTCGTAGGGAAGCGGCAATCTGGGCGCGGAAGTATCAACAAATCGTTCCAGCAAATTCTGAACCTGCGCCAAATCGGATCGGATGCCAATTTCTATGGATTCCAATTTCCCCATCACTTGACAAATCTGCTGCCCAGTCGCCACGGCCTCCAACTTTTGCAGAATTTCCCCATTTTGCAGCCCTAAATCTTTGAGTTCCGCCAAAGCAAGTTGGTGCAGGTTCAACAGCATCGCGGCAAACTTTTCTCCTCCCTTCGCCGCATCCAGTTTCAGCACTTCGCGGTACGCTTTCGGGAAAGTTGCGTACAGCTTGTCCGCCACAAATTCCACAATTTCCGCATCGAAGGATTTCCCCTCGCTGACCGCGAATTCATTGAGGAAAGTTGCCCAATCTGCCGTTGTCAATCCGGTAACTCGATCGAACTCTTCGGCATCCGCAGAAAAAATCTTGGTTAGCTGGTCTTCTGAAATATTTAAACCCCTTGACAAGTCGGCTGTATTCGTGTTAATATCCAGCCAGTATTCAGGAGTTTTCTCGGCTAATTGACTGAGTGCTGTTTCTGGATAAGACAAATTTTTGGTTTCGGCGATCGCAATTAGGCGATCGGACTTGGCAACCTCTCTCAAAATATAGCCGATCGCCTCACCCGCCGCCTTAATCAAATCGTGATTATCGAGAATCCTCGGATTTTTGCTCAACCGTTCCGTCATCCGATTTCCGAGGTCATTAGCCGCGATATTCCCCGCTATACCACTAGCAATCGCTGCTAAAATAGAAACTCCCCCAACTGCGATCGGGCCGCCGATCATACCCGCTGCTGCTTGAGTTGCCGGATTGGCGATCGCGCTTGAAATAAGTTGCCCGACAGCCATCACCGCACTGCATCCAATTACCCTAGTTTTAAAATTAGCTAAGTCCATTACCGGCATAAAATAAATATTCCTCTTTTAAATAGTTGGTAGTAATTATATCTTGCCGGCTGCCGTTTAGTCCGTCACTGCGAAATTTTCAAGTGGATTTAGAGATTGTCGAGCGCGACTAACCCTACGATATAAACTAAAATATAATTAATTATCTCGAAGTTCTTTTTATTGCAAAATTTGGGTAGCCCAAACCCGATCTTCTTCCGATAGAGACGGTACGGGTTCTCGATTATAGTCGATCCGATAATCATAGCCAGCGCGATCGTAAATACCTGCAAATATTTCTGGTAAATTAACAATAGGTTCTACATCTTCCTCGCGCAATGGAAGCGGAAATATAGGTAGAGAATCGCGGAGATTAAAAGCATAAAGTTCGGCAAACGGACGGCGATTACTGGGACTGACCAAAATCCGATAATCGCTTTGAATAGAATTATTAAGAATGGGCATAGATTCCCATTTTCGTAGTAAATCAATTTCGACTAAATTGGTTAAGCTACCTAAAATACTCTGGCGTTTTTTGAGATAAGTAATTCTTCCTTCTCCACTACGTTTGTTCACAGGAGAAAGAATTTCAATTGCGGTGACAACTTGTTTGGTTGCCATTTCTCGCACTTCCAGGTAAGTCTGTTTAATTTTTTCAGGAGCAGGCACTTTAACCGTAGTCGGAAGTGTTATACTTACAGTAGCAACTGAACCTGTAGGAATATTCGGGTTATTAGATTGACGCTTAATCGCGACATCGGGGATACCTACTAAAAGGGACTCGTCGTTACTTTCATTTAAATCGGTAATTTCATAGATGCGTTTGTCAATTGCCACCTCATATTTAGGGCGAATTTGAGGCATGATGGTATCAGCGATCGCGATAATCAATCGATTGTGAGTTTCCTGCCAGAAATCGGGGTGTTCTAAGTAGGGGTCCATTCCAGGAAAAGGTGAAGGCATAGGACTGTTTTCCGATGTATTGACTTTCAAATCATTTTAGCATTTTTAATTTTGTAGGGTGCGTCGCTGCGAGATTTTCGAGTTTCCCTACAAGAGTGACGCACCCTACGGTATCTACAACTATGTCGTAAATATCAACTACAAAACAGCAGCAACACTTGCCATCAACAACCCTTGAAACAATTTAACCCCATCAGTTTCGCCCAACATCGGATCGGATGCCCTCTCAGGATGCGGCATCATTCCTAATACATTGCCTTGGCGGTTGCAAATACCGGCAATATTATTTAACGAACCGTTGGGATTGCCAGCATCGCTAATTTTGCCCGCCGGAGTACAGTAGCGAAACAGGACTTGCTTGTGCTCTTCTAGTTCTGCTAAAGTATCGGCATCGGCATAATAGTTTCCTTCACCGTGGGCGATCGGCAAATCGATGATTTCACCCGTAGTATAAGCGGCAGTCCAACGAGTATTACCGCGCTCGACTTTCAAAGAAGCGCGATCGCAAATAAAATTCAATCCCGCATTCCGCACCAGAGCACCGGGCAACAAACCAGCTTCAGTCAACACCTGAAAACCGTTGCAGATGCCTAATACAAGCTTTCCTTGTTTCGCGTGTTCCGCAGTAGCCCGCATCGCCGGAGAAAAACGGGCGATCGCGCCGCACCGCAAATAATCTCCGTAACTGAAACCACCGGGAATTACAATGATGTCAATATCCGAAATATCGGTATCTTCGTGCCAAATCATCCGCGTCGGTTGGTGGAGTAACCCTTGAGTCACCCACACCACATCGCGATCGCAATTTGAACCCGGAAAAACAATAACTCCAAATTTCATAAGCTGAAGGAAGAAGGAAGTTCGGCAACAGATTTTGTAACGGATGTAACGGATGGAAGGAAGAAGCAAGAAGTGTCAACTTAAGACTAAAATCTTATGTTTCTCTCGCTTGTATCTAAGTCTAGATCCCCCTACATCCCCCTTAAGAAGGGGAGTAGGGGTTGACTTTGAATGCTGTTGTCCCCGCTTTTTAACAAAGACTTTGAAAACCCTCTTGTCCCCCCCTTATTAAGGGGGGTTAGGGGGGATCTCCGGGTTTAAAAACACCCTAGGGACGATCGCATTTATGCCGCCGCTGTCTCCACAGCAACAGGAATTTCAGTCAAATCAAAGCGATAATTTTCAATCACTGGATTGGCCAAAAGTTGGTCGCAAACGCGATCGAGTTGTTCGCGGGCCTCCGACTCACCAGCAGCAGTCAGCGTCAATTCAACGTACTTCCCGATTCGCACACGCTCAACATTGTCGTATCCCATGTGTTGCAAACCAGACTGTACGGCAGTGCCGGCGGGATCTAAAACCGAAGGGCGGAGGGTAACATAGATTTGGGCAAGATATTTCTGAGTCACGGGAATGTTGCGGTAGGTGATGTGAAAGTTAGCCCCATTGTATTCTACAACCGAGCTGCGCGCCGATCGCCATTTGGTTCGCCCAAGTAAGATAGCCTAGAAATAGGGACTGATTTGACTCTAGCAGATTACACAAAAAATTATGAGAACCAACCGCACCCGCAGTCAGGAGCGTATTTTACATTTGCTCAAGCACTTGAATCGATCGCTCTCAGCGCAAGATATCTACTTAGAACTGCGTAACAGCGACCACAGCATGGGCCTAGCAACAGTTTACCGCTCCCTCGACGGTTTAAAGCGAGAGGGGTTCGTTCACGTCAGAACCCTTGCTAGTGGCGAATCTCTCTACGGTGCCGCCCACCAAGACCAACATCACTTAACTTGTCTGGAATGTGGCGCGTCAATTATGATCGACGAATGTCCCGTCCACCACTTAGAAAGCCAACTACAACAATCTCATTCTTTCAAAATTTATTATCACACTTTGGAGTTTTTCGGATTGTGCGATCGATGTACTTTGGCTCAAGAATCTTAGAGAAGTTATTAGTCATGAGTGATATCAATTCCGGTGGCACTCATCATAAATGTTGACTGTTGACTGTTGACTGTTGACTGTTGACGGGCGGGTCGAAAAACTGAATGGTTGAGTGTTAACGGTTGACTCGATTTTATGATTCCGATGCAACCGCCAACGATATAGCAATCCTCGGATTATTTGTGAATTTTTTACTTTCTCCCCGCGGGTTCGGGGAGGGTTGGGGTAGGGTGCTTTCATTGAGATGATCCCGGTGTTGTTTGTGTAGCGACAGATTTAAACCTGTTTTTTTATTAACTCGCTCAAGGATGCAAAAACTCTAAATGGTCTCCTGGAATCGATCGCAATTTTGCAGCCGAGCCTTGCAGTTTCAATCGGCCACGTTCTAACATGATAATCCAATCGGCGCGATCGATCACTCGCGGTCTGTGACTGATAAAAATCGTCGTTTTCCCGTGCCTGTACATCAACAAATTTTCTAAGACTTCCGCTTCGCTTGCGGGGTCAAGCCCTGCGGTAGATTCGTCTAAAATCAATACGGGTGGGTTGTTGAGAATGGCGCGGGCGATCGCCAATCTTTGTCTTTGTCCGCCAGAAATATTCGCTCCAAACTCCCCTAAAACAGTTTGATATTTATCCGGCAATTGGCTGATAAATTCATCCGCACCCGCAATTTTGCACACTTTCACAATCTGTTCAAAGCTGATATCTGGACTGCCCAATCGAAAATTTTCTAGAATCGAACGGCTCCAAAAATGCGCTTCTTGGGGAACCAATACTACCTGCTGTCTGAGACTGTCAAGAGACAAATCCTGCAAGTTGTAACCGCCTATTCTAATATTACCAGATTGCAGCGGGTACAAACCAGCAATTACTTTTGCGAGCGTACTTTTTCCGCAGCCGGAATTGCCGATTAAAGCAATTGCTTGACCGCCGGGAAATGTGACAGAAAAATTTTCCAGCAAGTCAAGTCTGCCGGGGTAGTGAAAATTAACACTCTTGCAAACAATACCGTCGCGGTCTTGAATAGTTACAAAAGGTTTATTCGTATCGTCTTTAGTTTCCGGTTCAGCATCGATAACTTCCGACAGCCGTTGAGTAGCTGTCTGCACGCGAGTCATTTCATCAGTAAATCCTACTAGCGAATTCACCCAAGTAGTAAGGTTTTGATTCATACTAATAAACGCTAGCAACTGACCGATACTCAATACCTTGTCAATCACCAAACCGCTACCAAGCCACAGCAGAGTAATGCTGCCAGCAGAGGCAACAAAACCAGAAAATATATTGTTGAGAATGCCAATTTGTGTAGTGCGGAAAGTGAGCTTTGCTAAGCGACCGAAGCGGGTTTGAAATTCTTCCCAAAGTTGCTGACCGCTGCTAGTAGTTTTGACAGTCAGCGCGCCTTTAAAAGTTTCTACTAAAACGCCTTGAGTTTCTGCTTCCAGCACAAATAAACTGCGCGTTTTTTGCTGCAATACGGGCAGAAATACCACTGTAGAGGCAGTCATTAATAGAGCTATAGCTGTAGCTGCTAAAGTCAGTTCCTTGCTGTAAAATAACATGAAAATAAAAGAAACTACAGCGATAAAAAATTGACTAGGCAAGCTGATAGCGACTTGAGAAACTAATTTATTTATTTCTTGGATATCTTGTAATCTACTGACGATTTCGCCACTGCGTCTGGTTTCGTAAAAGCTCAAAGGCAATCGCAGGAATTTGCGCGCAAATTCCATCACCAATCCCAATTCTAAACGCTGGGAAAACTGAGCAATTAAGTTCGACTCTACCAATCCTAAACTGCTGCTAAAAAGGTTCATAACTATAACTGCGATCGCCACACTCGCCAGGAGTTGTCTGTCGCCCCGCACCAGGATGTCGTCAGTGAGCAGTTGAACGAGAAAAGGCGAAGAAATCGACAGCAAACCCAACACCACATTCAGCAAAAATGCTTCCATTAAAATCGGGCGATAAATCCCAATCCGGCGCATCCATTTTTGTAAGGAATTGGCGGGCGGTTGGCCCTCTGCGGCCGCAAAAAACCGCTCAGCATCAGGTTCTACTAGCAAGCACAGCCAATCTGTCCAACCTGCTGCTAATTCTTCTTTGGAAACATAGCGTATACCGACAGCGGGATCGCCGATCACATATTTGTCGCCCTGCTTTCCGTACAAAACAACCCAGTGATAACCGCTCCAGTGAATAATTGCCGGTAAAGGTGCTTCCTCAATTTGGTCTAAAATAGCAGCCGCGGCTCGCACGGATCGAGCATTAAAGCCGATCGCCTCAGCACCTTGTTTCAAGCCCAGCAGAGTCGTCCCTTTTTGGCCGGTGCCCGCACATTCTCGCAAGCGGCTAATAGTAAAATTTTGTCCGTAAAATTTCGCGATCGAAGCCAAACAAGCCGCCCCGCAATCTTCTTCGCTCTGCTGGAGAACAACCTGATATTTCTTAAACCTGTTAATTTGTCCGAATAATGGCATTTTGCCGATCAAAGGGATGTTCTTTAACATTTTGCAAAATGAATAATGGTAGAGCATAAAGAAGATTACTCATCACCAACTACCCAATCAGCAAAAAGCACCCATAAAGTTATGGGTGCTTTCTCGATTCCACAGTTATAGATCTGAATTGACTAGCACTAAACTTTAGTAGTAGGCGTAGCGGACTACTCTTCTGTATGAACCGTCGCAATTCCGGCGGTACACGACCCAACTGCGCCGCTGCCGCTGACAATTGTATCGATTGGCATAATAGTGACCGCCGTTGACGCTAGCTGATTCTTCAGGGGTGAGTTCAGCAAACAGTGAATTGTCCTTTGTTTCTTTCATGATTAGACTCCGTTTAACTTAATAAAATTGAAGGGAAACTAGAAATATTATTTAATTTCTAGATTCTTGTGTAAATACTGAGTAATACTTCTTGTAGTCCTGTACGACATCCGGAATACTACGGATAAATTTTCAAAATTTACTTTATCGCACAACTTGACTCAGCTATCTAAACCACTAGGGTTGGGTAAGGGCGATCGCGGTTTGGATCGTACAGATAAAGCTGGCTCGGCTGCGGCAGGAAAAACAGCATAGTGAGACCCTCGCGGCTGCTGTTATCCGTCTCGCTGTTGCTTTTAGCACCGCTAACACCGCTGGTAATGCTGCCACCGTTGACAGTAGCAGATTCTCCATCGGTTACTTCGATGAAGAGTGAACCTTGTTGATTTTCTGGCATAAATAACTCCTATTAATACCTATGTACTTACTTACTACCTACGCATACAGGAAAAACCCGGTAACAGCGCCAAAAGTCATGGCGGAAACGCCGTATTTTCATGACAGTCGCCCTCTGGCTTCACTCCTCTTGATCTTTGGCGAAGTTTGTGGGTGGGAACGGCAAAGCTGTGCGGATTTTTACCTTTACCCTGTGAATTTTGATTTAGACTTCTAAACCTATGCTTGGTTTCCGGAAAGCTGATCATAAAAGTGACAAAACAAATCAGCGATCTCTCCCTCCCCCTAACTCCAAACTCCAAACTCCAAACTATTCCCCTCTCCCCCTTGCCGCCATGTCTCTCACTCCCGAAACCACACCCGCTGAAACCTTTGATAACGACCAGTTTTTGCCCCCTGTCAGCCGCTGGACGACTTTGGGTGGCATTTTGATGGTGGCGACCTTTGGCGGGGTGATTGCCCTCGCTAGCGTCACCAAATACAGCGCTACAGTCAAAGCAGACGCGATCGTCCGTCCCGCCGGAGAAGTGCGCGTCGTGCAAGCAGCAACCGAAGGAACCGTCGAAAGCATTGCTGTCAGCGAGAATCAGACAGTAAAAGAAGGAGATGCGATCGCAGTTGTAGACGCTTCGCGTTTGGGCGCTCAAAAAAAGCAGTTACAAGAAATAATTAATCAGTCTCAAACAGCAGCACAGCAAATCAACCAGCAACTGCGCGACTTAGAAAACCAAATTTTGGCCAGCGCCCAATTTAAAAGCATCGAAAGTGAAAGTTCCGCCCAACAGGAATTAATCGAATCCGCTTTAGTTAAATTCGCCACATCGCTGCCGGATGTCGCCGAGAGACTGGGCCGAAGTCGGCGGGTTTTGCTCGTCAAGCGATCGTCCCTTCAACAACAATTAATTCAAGCTAAAAAAGAACTAAATCAAATTGAGTTAAAACTAGAAAATAGCGTGATCCGCACGCCCACGGATGGTACAATTCTCAGATTGGAAGTACGCAATACTGGTCAAACCGTACAAGCCGGCAGCGCGATCGCCCAAATCGTCCCCAGCGACGTACCCCTGGTAGTCAAAGCCAAGGTGACATCCCAAGACATCGCCCGCATCCAAATCGGCCAACCCGTACAGATCAGGATTTCGGCTTTGCCTTTCCCCGATTACGGCACATTAAAAGGAACTGTCAGCGAAATCGCCCCAGATGCGATCGCCCCTCAAAATCCCACTAATAATTTAGGTACAGCTTATTACGAAGTGGCAATTAAGCCCGAACAAACTTATTTAACAAAACTCAAATCCGCCAACGGCCAATTCTTCGGAAACTCCCCGGCTAATGTGCCCCGCCAGTATTCGATTCAATCGGGAATGGAAGGCAGAGCCGATATTATTACGGGCGAAGAAACTGTTCTGACATTTATTTTGCGGAAAGCAAGGTTGCTGACAGATTGGTAATTAGTCAGTTGTCAGTTGTCAGTCGTCAGTCGTCAGTTGTTAGTTGTTAGTTGTCAGCAGTCAACAGTCAACAGTCAGCAGTCAACAGTCAACAGTCAACAGCCAGAAAATTAGAGGCTCTGAAATTGAAATAACGTGTCAATATAGAAAGGTGAGTTTAATTCTATTCTTTCCTCATGGGCAAACAGCGCGTTCTTTCAGGAGTTCAGCCAACCGGCAATCTTCACCTCGGCAATTATCTCGGTGCCATTCGCAACTGGGTAGAAGGTCAAAGTCAGTACGAAAATTACTTCTGCGTAGTAGATTTGCACGCAATTACCGCACCGCACAATCCAGCAACTCTAGCCTCCGACACTTACACGATCGCAGCGCTCTATTTAGCTTGCGGCATCGATTTAGAATATTCTACTATTTTCGTGCAATCCCACGTCTCGGCGCACACAGAACTAGCATGGCTGCTCAACTGTATTACGCCGATTAACTGGCTCGAAGATATGATTCAGTTTAAAGAAAAAGCAGTTAAACAAGGTGAAAATGTCAACGCCGGTTTGCTAAATTATCCGGTGTTAATGGCAGCAGACATCTTACTTTACGATGCCGACAAAGTGCCAGTGGGAGAAGACCAAAAACAACATTTGGAACTCACCCGCGATATTGTGATCAGATTAAATCACCAATTCGGCACACCCGAAAAGCCAGTATTGAAACTTCCAGAACCGTTAATTCGGACTGACGGTGCGAGGGTGATGAGTTTGACAGATGGCACGCGCAAAATGTCTAAATCTGACCCTTCCGAACAAAGTCGAATTAATTTATTGGATTCGCCAGATGCGATCGCCAAAAAAATCAAGCGCTGCAAAACCGATGCCGTGCGGGGTTTGACATTTGACGACCCCGATCGCCCTGAAGCGAGAAATTTGCTGACACTTTATCTCCTGCTTTCCGGCAAATCTAAGGAAGAAGTAGCAACGGAGTGTGAAAACATGGGTTGGGGAGATTTTAAACCCTTGCTGACAGAGACGACAATTAATGCCCTCAAACCAATTCAGGATAAATACAAGGAAATAATGGACGATCCGGGATATTTAGAGTCTGTACTACGTCGCGGAAGAGAACAAGCAGAAGCTATTGCTAATCAAACTCTAACTAAGGTTAAGACAGCTTTCGGTTATTCTCTGCCTAATTAGTCTTCCTTCTTCCTTCTTTTTACTCTGAACAAATCATGCAAAGCGTAGCCGAAGGGAAGTAAGTCGAAGGGTTTTGTTCCTTCACCCTCAGAAGGAACCCTCGATAATTAATCCGTGTATCCGTGTCAAAATCAGTGTCGTGCCTTCTTCCTTGGAATAACTATGAACCGTTTTCGCACAGCCTGCACCACCCCCGGAGAATTTATAATTACCGCCGAAGTTGCCCCGCCAAAAGGCGGCGACATAACTCATACAATTCAAATGGCTGAACGCCTCAAAAACAGAGTTCACGCCATTAATGTCACAGACGGGAGTCGCGCAGTGCTGCGAATGTGTCCCCTAGCAGTTTCGGCGATTTTAGTGCAGCACGGAATTGAGCCAATTTGTCAAGTTGCTTGTCGCGATCGCAATCAAATTGGTCTGCAAGCGGATCTCATGGGAGCCCACGCGTTAGGCATTCGCAATGTATTAGCACTTACAGGCGATCCCGTCAAAGCGGGCGACCATCCTAAAGCAAAAAGTGTATTCGACTTTGAATCAGTACGACTGTTACAAGTCATTCAAAAAATGAACGGCGGCTTAGACTGGAATGACAAACCTTTAACAGACGGATTTACTGATTTATTTGTCGGTGCTGCCGTCGATCCGCAATGCTCCAGTTGGTCTGGTTTGCAAAGTCGATTTGAGAAAAAAGTAGAGGCTGGAGCACAGTTTTTTCAGAGTCAATTAATTACAGATTTTGAAGTTTTGGATAAGTTTATGCACCACGTTGCTGCGGGCTGCAACAAGCCAGTTTTAGCAGGAATATTTTTGTTTAAATCAGCTAAAAATGCTGAATTTATTAAAAAATACGTGCCGGGAGTTCACATCCCACAAGAGACGATCGAGCGTTTAGCAAAATCTCCAGAACCCTTGCAGGAAGGCATAAAAATTGCTGCCGAACAAGTCAAGCTAGCGCGGCAGATTTGTCAAGGAGTTCACATGATGGCCGTCAAACGAGAAGATTTAATTCCTCAAATTTTGGATTTGGCAGGAATCAAACCACTGAGCTAAAATTAAACCTAGGGGCGGGTTTTACCAACTATCAATACTTAAAAGTAACGATTTCGTAGACTCGTAAACCCGCCCACTCCCGCGCTACCATTTTGAACATCAAACTGTAGGGGCGGGTTTGACCAACCATCAATGTATAAAACTAATGAGCTCGTAAACCCGCCCTCCCCCGCTGTAGATAATCCAATAACTTCTGAGTTTGATTAATAAACTACTTTGAAAAATGCACGATCGACTAAACGGTTATTAAATAGGAGCAACTAACAATGACTGACTCAGAAATACTTAATTCTGATACCATTAAAACACTAAATACTAGCATATCCAAAGTTACAGTTTACACCGATCGCGCTTTGGTGACGCGGCGCGGTACGGTATCTCTGACGGGAAACGAGCGAGAATTGGCGATCGCCTCTGTACCCGCAACCCTCGAAACAGAGTCAGTCAGGGCCACGGGTGCGGGTACGGTTGCAGTGCGATTGCTGGGAGTGCGAACCGAAAGAGTGTTTAGCAGCGAACCAGTAGGCGATCGCACTTCCGAATTAACCCAACAAATTAAGGAGTTACAAACCCAAAGACGGGGAATTAACGACAAAATAACCGCCCGAAAAATTCAGCTCCAATTTGTGGAAGGTTTGAGCGAAAAAAGCGTCGGTTTCTTTTCCAGCAGCATCGCCAAACAGCAGGTAGGTTTAAACGAAACTGGCGAATTGCTCAATTTTTTAGGAACTAATTACCTAAAATATGTAAGTGCGATCGCCCAACACGAAAAACAGCAGCGCGAAATAGACAAGCAAATAAAAGCTTTGCAGCAGCAGTTGGGGCAAGTACAAACTCCCCATTCGCAGCAAAGTTTTAACATCATTGTTGCCATTGAACCCAGTGGCAGCGGCAATTTTGAACTAGAAGTTTCCTATGTAGTCACGCGAGCCCGTTGGACTCCCCTTTACGACTTGCGAGTAAACACTACCAACAACCAAATTAATCTCAATTACCTAGCCGAAGTCAATCAAAATACAGGCGAAGATTGGATGGGAGTAGCGCTGACTTTATCTACAGCAAAACCCGGAATGGGAACTCTCCCACCAAAACTAGAACCTTGGTATATTGATAAAACCGAGCCAAAGCAATTTTTTGGTAGGGGTTCATCAGAGAATGATTTTTTAGACCTAGAAGAGGTATTATCTGAAGGTTTTGCAGGCCGTTCACGCTCCATAACACGAGCGCCCCTAGCAGCTCAAATAGTCACCGCCCAAGTATCTAGAGAAGGCGGTACAGTCTCATTTCAAGTAGGCGGAAGTACCAAGATTCCCAGCGACGGCACACCGCACAAAGTTACTATTTTCTGCGAAAATTATCCCTTTAAACCTGAATATATTGCAGTTCCGCGCTTAGTCAGTTTTGCCTATTTGCAAGCAGTTGTTGTGAATCCGCTGACAGGTGCAACTCTTCTGCCCGGTAAAGCAAATATCTTTCGCGACAACACTTTTGTCGGCAGTGTGCAGTTAGAAAATGTTTCACCAGGGCAAGAATATAAACTGAATTTAGGAATAGATGAAGGGTTGAAAATAGAGCGGGAATTAGTGGAAAGACAAGTAGATAAAAAACTGATCGGTCAGCAGAGGCGCACGAGTTACGCTTATCGCTTAAATGTGACAAACTTGCATCAGGTGCAAGTACACCTGACACTACAAGAGCAATTGCCAGTCAGCCGTAATGAACAAATTAAAGTGCGATCGACTCTCACTAATCCGAAGATAGTAGCAGGTGAAATGGGACTGCTAGAATGGATAATGTCTCTGCCGCCGCAAGCAAAGCAAGAGTTATATTACCAGTTTGTTGTCGAACATCCTCCCGACTTAACAGTCACGGGTTTAGATATTTAATATTAAGTAGGTAAAAAGTTGTTTCTAATCAGGACTTTAGTCCTTATTCGCTAGAACTATGAGGACTGAAGTCCTGAGAAACTATCAAATCTAGCGGTAATTTGTAAACTGCAAAGCCATCGGATAATCTTCTTGCTTCAACCGTTGAATTACCAACTGCAAATCATCCTTATCCTTAGCCGAAACGCGCACTGCATCACCTTGAATCGAGCCTTGAATCTTTTTAAACTCATCTCGAATTAATTTAGTGATTTTCTTGGCAATTTCCTGGTCAATCCCTTTTTTCAGTTTGATTTCTTGGCGTACTCTAGTACCACTAGCAGCTTCAATTTTCCCATAATCAAAAATTTTCAGAGACAAATTGCGCTTGGCGGCTTTAGTTTGCAAAACAGTGTGAATCGCGTCGAGAGTAAATTCACTGTCGGTATTCACCGTAATTGATTCTGCGCCCAATTCTACAGTGGTTTTGGTATCTTTCAAGTCGTAGCGGCTTTGAATTTCTCGCGTTGTTTGGTCAACAGCATTGACTAATTCTTGCCGATCGAACTCGCTGACAATATCAAAGGAATAACTAGCAGCCATAAATTAGTAATTGGTAATGGGGCATTGGGCATTGGCCAAACAGGGCATTGGGCATTGGGCATTGGCCAAACAGGGCATTGGGCATTAACAACTAACCAATAACCAATAACCAATAACCAATAACCAATGACTACTGAAAATTAGCCGTTAACAGCCATTAAACTGAAATAGAATAAAGAAACAGTGCAAGAAGAACTAATCGCAAACATGAGCGATCGCCCCAGCGGCACATTCAGAATATAGAAAACCGAAAACAACAACCGGGCGATCGTAAAAGCGATCGCAGCCCAACCTGCCGGTTCCGAATCTACCCCCGTCACAAAAGCCATCAAAGCCGCCGCTGAAAACAGCATAAACGTCTCAAACGAATTTTGGTGAGCCCAAGTTGCCCGCTGAGCGTAAGCAGGCAACCTCTCAAACATAGCGCGGGGGGCTGCTTGGTCATAGCCTAGCTGCAAGCGGGCGAACGCAACCACCAAAAACGGTGCGTAAACCAGCGCAGCAGCAGCAGCAATACAATCAAGCAGAATAACCGACACAGGTAATCCCAACAGCATCATCCGCCTCGCAGTTCAATCAAAATAGAACAGAGTAACTACCTTGCGCTGTTCCTCCGCATCCTGGCAAGTTTTCAGCAAAGTGTGGCTTTCGTGAAAAGCAAAACAGATCAGTTGCTGACAGCGAGAAATAATCTCCTGATTGCACATAGCGCTTGCTTCCGGGAGAGACAAGCTATCATTTTTGGGATTTTCTACCAAATGTATCACTTGTTCGAGTTGGTCGCGAGACTCCCGGGGCTGGCGACTCATACTTTGTGGCAAAATCACCGTCAGCAGATTAGGATCTGCTCGCATTGCCCCCCGAATTGCGGCTGAATTGGTGCCTGTAGCGCCAGAAGTGATGAGCTGATTGCCTCCCAGAACTATGGCGTAGCTCAGCATCTCAATTAGCTGCTGGTGGGTAATAGGAACGTGGCGAGAACCCAAAAGAGCAATCCGCTTGGAGCCGGTTTGCTGGATCGCCGCAAGTTCTTGTAAAAAATCATCTACTCTGGGTAGCTCAATTGATTGACTCAAAGAATTTATTAAATTAAATAAAACTACGTTGTGGATTTTAGCAGACTCACTAGCCATTGCCGCCAAAAAGAAGTTAAGAATTGCTGATTTACCAGATCAGACTAGAGGAGCGGCAGATTTGAGGAAGCCAGAAGGCAGAATGTCTCAAGACATTCGGCAGCCGGAGTTCAAGGTAGAATTCAAGAAAAATTGAGAATTTAAGAATTTTAGCTTTTTATTTATTTAAACAAAAAATTCTCTCTGCCGAATACCTTCTTCCCTCAGCTCCGGCTCTCTTATTAATGGACTCGATCGCTCAGGCCCAAGGATGCCATCATGCCATCAAGGTCAAAATGTTCTGCCATTAGCTGAGTAACGCATTCCACCTTGATCGGTTCGTGCAGGCGCACGCTGCCAAAGGTGCTGTCGATAATTTCCACCGTGGTTAAGGTATCCAAATCAACAGACAAAACCGGAATTTCCATTTCTTCTGCCCTGCCAATCACCAGGGGAGAAGGAGGCAAGTGGCCTGTCAAAATTAAGCACTGAGTGGAGCTTTCCAGAGCCGCTAGCTGAATGTCCGTGCGATCGCCCCCCGTCACCACCGCCATATTTCTCGCTTTGCGGAAATACTTCAGAGCAGAACTAACATTCATCGCGCCAATTGTCAAGGTTTCCACCATCAAGTCCAAACGGTCTTTACGGCAGAGCACATCAGCTTTCAATTGGTGCACCAATTCTTTGACGCTGACACTTCGCAGCAAAGCACTTCTCGGCAGCATTCCCAAAACTGGAATACCCGCAGCCTCCAGAAAAGGCCGCACAGTCGCCGTTACGGATTCGAGTTTGTCCGAGGGAACGTCATTGAGTACCACGCCTAGCAACCGCGAACCCAAACGCTGTTTAGCCGACAGCAAATCGTCTACATACAGATCGATCGGGCGGGCTACCAACAACACAGAGGCATCAACTGCCTCAGCGACTTGAACCAAAGACAAGTCAAACAGACTACCTTCCTCCAAATTAGCTGGGCCTTCTAACAGCACCAAGTCTCCGCTGGGAGCTTGCAAATATTTTGCTAAAGACTGGCGGTAGTCTGTCTTGTCTTCTCCCCGCAAACGCTTGTGAACCGTCTCTTCATCCAAATACAGCAGTGTTGACGGCATCTGACTTTCTGAGAGCTTCAGCGTCTCTACCGCGAACCGCACGTCTTCCTCCTCGATCCCAGCTCCCTCAGAGCTGAAACAGGTTCCCAGAGGTTTGCCGTAGGCGACGGCCAGCCCCTTGTCCCGGAGTCCGAGTGCCATCCCCAAGGCGATGGCAGACTTGCCACTGTAAGCTTTTGTGGAACCGATCAGCAAATATTTAGTCAATTTGGGTACGCCTTCAATCCTCAATTTGCACCTGTCTATTTCAATAAATTTAGTTTTTCAACAGTATTTCTGAACTGCGACTCAATTTAGCAATACTATATTATACTCGATTTTGTCGCTTTTGCGCCGATCAATTTTTTGATTTAAACTTTTATTCACCTGTTGGCAACCCTTTTCTTCGCCTTTTTTTTTACATTGTTTGTGAAATTTGGGGTTTTATTATATTTTTTATACACCGCTTTTGACAATTATTTATATACCGTGATTGCTTTAATAACCGTTTTTTGGGCTGACAATGTTTCTAAAGGATTATTGCTTAGTTTAGACCTGGCAATCGAGCAGTTAACAAGAAAAATAACACAGTATAAATATTGATAAAAAATTTTATTCCGGCAAAAGGCTTGTCAGGAGAATTAACGGCATATTTCTATTGATAAAGAACAGGTATTCCGTAGGGAGAAAGCACGGTCTGTGTCCTAATCAGTTTTGCATACCATTAAAAATGGATATGTATTATTAGTTATGAATTATTAGGGCGATCGCCCGCGTTCAAACTGATCGGTGGCACTGCGAGCAATAAGCTGCTTAGGATCGGGCTTCTAGCTTCTAAACACATAAATTGTCTGGCGGTTTGGGCTGGCATTTCGGCAGCCCAAAGGCTGATTGCGATGCTAGCCCGATCGCAGTTCAATGGCTGTAGATTGATTTTCCTTGGGCGGATCTACAGCGCTTTCCTCTCAGCTACCGAGTCGCAAAATTTGAACGAAATCGGACGGCGCGATTCGCCTCACGGCGATAGCTTCGCTCGCGCGTACTCGCACAGTACCAATATCCGAAATAGGTTTTTGCGCTTGTCCCACAACAAATACAGCAGTTTTCAATTGGATGAAATACAGGTAGGGACTCAGGCTTTGCCTAAGTCCCTACGAGAAATCCGTATCACGCTCAACAGAAAACTGCTGTAGATTTACTTTAGGAATAGGGATAAGTGCTGACACCCAAAGGGATTATTGAGAATGATCCAAAAACTCACTCTTTCCGCTTCTCAAATAGGGCTGGCGCACCAATCATGTAATGTTGCCGTCGTGGCTTTACACTATTGGTGCGCCAGTTATAGCGCCCCTCAATCGATTTTAGATTTTAGATTTTAGATTTTAGATTGAAGAAAGCAACCGCACTGATAAATCCGGGGGCTTGCGCTCCGGATTCGGAGCTTTTTTCTCACTCCCCCAATCAATCCGGGGGCCCCGGATTAAATTGCTTGATTGTCAATTGCGGACTTTTGGGAGTGCGGCTGCGGTGAAAGTTATTCATCCATTCGCATCAGCTTGCGGTAAAACGTTTTAGAAAAATCGACAGTACGAGTTCGCTGAAAAGTCAGAAGTACCTCAATTAAGCAACTAACAAACTCAGAGCTTTGCATAGTCACTTCGTAGCTGAGTTCAGCATTGCCGTCAAACAACACCCGACAGCGGGTTAAATCGATCGGCAGCGACGAGATATTCCAGCTAGCGACAAACGGCACGCTCTCCCCGCCGTCAATTTTTCTTGCCCCCTCCAAGGTTTTGAGCTTGTAGAGGCCAATAGCGTGCGGTAAAAACTTGCGCCTGGGCTCTTGACAGAAAGGCGCGTAGACTTTCACTTCTTTGTCATCGGCTGGCTTCAGTTGAGGAATAGACATATTTCCACCTCAGACAATTATTACTAACAGATAGTTTAGATCCCCTGAAAAAACTAGCAGATATTCCAGGTCGATCGCAAGCAAAAGTCAACCCAAATACTCTATGCAGTACCCGTTTACCAATACCGTACAAACACCTAACCCGCTGGTTGTCCTCCCGTCCGCTTTCGACAAAAGCCCAGAAACTGATACAGTAGATGCTTATATCTAAAATCAAAAACTATTGGTGGTTGAATCAAGTAACCTATGCAGGAGAGTTCTTGGCCAGAAAACGACGCTCGCAGCGAGCTTAACTTGGACATCTCTGATTTAGCTCAAGAAGAGCTCAAGAGTTTGACCTCGAACTCGAAGCTCAGCAAAGTATTTGCTATACCAGACATTGGCGACAGGGTGTTTGACGCGGAAACAAAAGCAGAGCTCCCGGTTGCGGTGTCTGTGCCGGGAACTCCCTCTTTTCCTCAAAATCTGTACCGGGGACGGCGCGGAAAAGCCGCCGCAGTGCTGACTGCGATTTGGGCCGGCACGATCGCCCTGCACTTGATTTCTTGGGGTGCGTGGGTAGTATGGGGGTTGACGGGACTGCTGTGGATGCAAGCATTTCGAGTGTTGTTTGCTTCGCCCAAGCCCGCACTGCCACCTCTTGCCGATGAAAGTCGAGAGGATTGGCCTTACGTGTCGCTGCTGGTGGCAGCGAAAAATGAGGAAGCGGTGATTGCCCGATTCGTAGAATCCATCTGCAATGTAGATTATCCGATCGACCGCTACGAAGTTTGGGCGATCGACGATCACAGCAGCGACGCCACGCCGCTAGTATTGGAACAGCTAACCAAAAAGTACCCCCAGCTCAAAGTATTTCGCAGAGGAGCAAATGCCAGCGGCGGCAAGTCGGGAGCACTGAATCAAGTGTTACCACTGACTCGCGGGGAATTTGTGGGAATATTTGACGCCGACGCGACGGTAACGCCAGACTTGCTGCGCCGGGTGCTGCCAGTGTTCAATGGAGAAAAGGTAGGGGCTGTGCAAGTCAGAAAAGCCATCGCCAATGCTTCGGTAAATTTTTGGACTCGTGGCCAAGAAGCAGAAATGGCTCTCGACAGTTTTTTCCAACAGCAGCGGATTGCGATCGGCGGCATTGGAGAATTGCGCGGTAACGGCCAATTCATGCGCCGCACCGCCTTGGAAAGCTGCGGAGGCTGGAACGAGGAGACGATTACCGACGACCTGGATTTGACTGTGAGGCTGCACCTAGACCGATGGGACATTGAATTTCTCGCTTTCCCAGCCGTGTCAGAAGAAGGAGTCACTAACGCTCGCGCTCTGTGGCACCAGCGCAATCGCTGGGCAGAAGGTGGCTATCAGCGTTATCTTGACTACTGGCGGCTAATTTTGCGGAACCGCATGGGAACTGGGAAAACTTGGGATTTATTTGGATTTTGGGTATCTCAATATTTCTTACCCACAGTAGCCCTGCCCGACTTTGTGATGTCAATTGCGCTGCGCCGGATGCCGATCGCCAGTCCCATAACTTTTATGACCCTTACATTGTCGGTGGTGGGAATGTTTGTCGGTTTGCGTCGCACTCGCAAAGAGACCAAATTTGACGTAAGGCGAGTTTTTGTCACCTGGCTGCAAACGCTGCGGGGTACTGTGTATATGTTCCACTGGCTGCTGGTAGGGACTGTAACGGCTCGGATTGCGGTACGGCCCAAGCGGCTCAAATGGGTCAAAACCGTCCATCAAGGCGCTGTTAATAGCATCAAGTAAACAATTCGCAGAAATATCTCGGCACAGTATCGCCGAACGCCCGAAGATTTTCTGAGACAAAAAAACACCAACGCTCGCCAAATATCTCCCCGCCAGAGCCTAAGAGTAAAATGTGGAAATTCCGAGAAAAAAACACTTTGAAACAGCTTAGGTAATAGGTAATCGGCGAGCGGTAATAGCGAATAAGTAATCGGCAATACAAAAGTCTAAAATTAAAAGATAAAAGCGAGAATTTTTAACTTTTAACTTGACAAAAAACCAATTACTATCTATTAATTATGAATTGCCAATTAGGACGAATTGCTTGTTGCCAACTACCCGTCACCCGTAATTGATAATGGATTTGTTAGAGTACCAAGCTAAATCTTTATTTCGACAGATGGCAATTCCGATTTTGCCGTCGCAGCGGATTGACAATCCCGCCGACCTCAAAGGACTGAAAATTCCTTACCCCGTTGTACTCAAATCGCAAGTGCGGGCTGGGGGACGGGGCAGGGCGGGCGGTATCAAGTTTGTAGAAAATACGATCGATGCAGTAGCTGCCGCCCAAACAATTTTTAATTTGCCGATCGAGGATGAATATCCCCAAGTCCTGCTGGCAGAAGCAAAGTACAACGCCGACCAAGAATTGTACTTAGCGGTACTCCTAGACCCCGTAGCCCGTCGCCCGGTGCTTCTGGGATCGAGACAAGGAGGTATGGATGTCGAAGGGTCGATCGAGCAAATGCAGCAAGTTGCCGTAGATCAAGAATTTTCCCCATTCTACGCGAGGCGTCTCACGCTGAAAATGGGATTGCAGGGAGACTTGATTCAATCGGTGAGCACCATTGTCGAAAAAATGTACCGGCTGTTTGTCGAAAAAGATTTAGACCTAGTAGAAATCAATCCTCTCGGCATCAGTCCAAGGGGAGAGGTAATGGCTTTAGACGGTAAAGTCACCGCCAACGACGATGCCTTGGGACGACATCCAGATTTGGCAGCACTCTCGGAGAAGAAGCTCTTGGGCGGGTTGGCACGGGAAAGAAGAAGTCCCCATGCTGCGGGCGATCGCTCCCATTCCCAGTCCAAAGTTCAGCAGTCGCCGGAGTTTGACCCCAAATCTAAATCCCCAATCTCGAATTCCGAATCCCTGCAATTAATCGAACTAGACGGGAATATCGCGATTTTGTGCAACGGAGTGGGCCTGACAATGGCAACTTTAGATGCTGTAACCCACCAAGGAGGAAAACCCGCTAATTTTGTGAATATTGGTTCCCTAGACCGCTACTATGCAGCAAATGCCCTGCGCGATCGCGTGGAGTTGGGTCTGGAGTTAGTCGCTCAGGATAAAAGCGTTAAGGTGATACTTGTAAATATTTTGGGCAGCGCCTCCAAGACCGAGGAAATAATTGCTGCAGTAGCCGTCTATTTGGAACGGAAAGCTCGCGCTAACCGCCACATCCAAATTGTGCTGCGGCTGGTAGAGATCGATGCTGATGCTGTTAAAAAGCGTTTGGGACAGTTGCCGGTGCAGTTAGCTAGCACTTTGGATGAGGCCGCGGCCGCTTCTGTATCCTCCGCCAAGTAGCGGCAGTCGATCGGCAAAAAACGAGATTTCTGTACAGATGAAGGCCTTCTGCTTTTAACAGATCGAGTGTCAAGTGGGAAAAAATGAATTTAACTCCTGAAAGCAAAGTCCTAGTACAGGGCATTACAGAATCTCCCGCGTCCACCCGCGCCGCCCTGATGATGAAAGCATACGGCACGAATGTAGTCGCCGGTGTTAGTCCCGGTCGGGGGGGGCAGGAAGTGGAGGGAATTCCGATTTTTGATTTGGTAGAACAAGCAGTGGCGGCAGTGGGTCACGTTGACACTGCGGTAATTTTGGTAGACGCTTACTCGGTGCTGGATGCTGCTTTAGAAGCGATCGCCGGAGGAATTCGGCAAATCGCGATCGTTACTGGGGGAGTGCCTCCTCTGGATATGGTGCACTTAGTCAGAAAAGCAGAAGCCACCGAAACTTTGGTAATCGGGCCCAACAGTCCGGGGATTATTGTGCCCGACAAACTGCTGCTGGGAACTCACCCCAAGGAATTCTACACTCCCGGCCCGGTGGGAGTGATCAGCCGCAGCAGCACTTTGACTTACGAAGTTGCCCTAGAACTGACGGAGGCTGGGTTGGGACAGTCGATGGCGGTTTGTATTGGCTGCGACGCGATTGTCGGTTCTTCTTTTATGCAGTGGCTGCAAATTTTGGACGAAGACGACAGTACCGAAGCGATGGTTTTGGTAGGAGAAGTTGGCGGGTGGAGTGAACAAGCTGCTGCTTCTTACATCGCTTCGGCGATCGACAAACCCGTGGTTGCTTATCTGGCCGGCCGCTACGCTCCCAAGGGGCCGTCTTTGGGCCACGCCGGCATCCTGATCAGTTCTCGGGCGGCTGCCCAGAAAGCCTTTGGAGTTTCGGCCCCGAACAAAATGGCTGCCTTTGAAGAGGCGGACATACCTGTAGCGGCTCGACCTTCAGAGATTCCTAAGTTGCTCAAAAAATTGCTAAAGAAAAATTGATTGCTTTGGGAGTTTCCACAAAAGTCCTAACTCTCTTGGGGGTTGGGATAGGGGTAGGGGGCTTACAAGTGTAGGTTTTTTACAATGAAGAGGAACAACAGATATAGAGACTGGACGGGTCAGCCCATCATCTAGCTT
>NZ_JAUBOY010000073.1:0-22450 GCF_036700465.1 Microcoleus sp. T3_A4
TTTGCCCAACAATAGCTCAAAACCTCTGCCCTAGTATTTCTGAGTATTTATACTCATCGCAAAAGTGACACGCTCCCAAATGATTTAGCAGATGCAGGGATTTTTGTAGGAAAATTTTTGTTCAACTATGCCTTATCAAAAATTTCTTTGGCTGGAATCCTCGAACAGTCTAAAAAACATAATGCTCTTAAAAAAAAGTATGATGAGCTTCTGGCAAATGGCACAAATATTACTGATGAAGAAGTTACTCAGTTAGCAAAAGAACTTGATGGCATCAAGGATATTGCTGATTTTTTTGAAATCATTAAATCAGGTTTTGAGTTAGCTGAAAGTTTCACCCAATTAGAAAATCCCATTGATTTAGTGAAAGATGATGACTTCACAGCTAAAGCATTAATGTTTTTCAAAGAAGTTGCTGGATTTATTCCCGGATTTGGAGAAATCACTGATATAATCGATAGTTTGATAGAAGCAGCGCCTGCTGACTTAAAAGAGGCTTTAGAGCAATTTTGGTATGCAGAGAGTAAATTCAAACATATCAATAGTGACTGGACGAGTGATGCAAAAGACTGGTTTTCATCATCTACAAAAAATCCCTTTCAAAATAACTCTTTGATTTTACTAGGTCATTCTCAAGGAAATTTCTTTCTTGAAGATGGACTTATTGATATGGGAGCTCCTGGTAATCCTCTACCTCGGACAAGTGTTCTCGCAATGGGCTCGCCAACAAGTTATTTATATGCTGGGGGAATTTCTAAATACAAAGTAGCAACAATCTCCGATAACAACATTAAAAATCCCGGAGATCCAGTGACGTTAGTTCAATTTAATTCAGAACCATTTGTCTGGGATAAAATTGGAAAGATTTTCAGTATGCTACCCAGCATAGGAGGAATTCTAGGACCACACGTAATTGAAAATTATTTCAGCCGTCCTGAAGTTCAAACTTTTTTTAAAGGCACAGCTTACGAATTACATCCTAAAGGATTTTATTTTGCTAAAGGAGCAATTACCACAATTCCTACACCAGATGATGACTGGATCAAAGGAAATGGTGATATTCAAGGGGGCGATCGCAACGATGTTTTACAAGGTGGAGATGACAGTAGCGACAATTTAACAGGTGACTCTGGATTCGACTTTTTGGACGGCGGAACAGGAACAGGAAGTGATACTGCTAATTACTCCGGCAGCCCAATGGGAATTAAAGTTTGGGCAGATAAAGTTGATGACAAATTTGATGTTTACAAAGTTGAAGATGGCTTTGTTGTCAAAGGCGAGAAAACCATCGATACTCTCGGAAATATCGAAATCATCAGCGGCTCAAATTTTGACGATCAAATGACTGGCGGTGACTACAGCGATATCTTCTATGGCCAAGGCGGAGACGACCTTTTTTGGGCACAAAAAGGAGACGACAAATTCTACGGTGGCACGGGTAATGACACAGCTTACGGAGGCGATGACAATGATGACCTTCGAGGTGATGAAGGCAGCGACGATTTAAGAGGAGAAAACGGCAACGACTCTCTCTACGGCGGTCAAGATAACGACTTCCTCTACGGTGGCGATGGTGAAGATGAACTTCGCGGCGAACAAGGTGCCGATGACCTCCGAGGAGAAAATGGCAACGACTCTCTCTACGGCGGAACTGAAAATGATTCCTTGTACGGTGGCCAAGGTGAAGACAAACTCTACGGCGAAGAAGGAGACGATGACTTAAAAGGAGAAGAAAACAACGATTCTCTTTACGGCGGAACTGGCAAAGATATCCTCAATGGCGGCACTGGAAATGACGATTTACGAGGCGAAGAAGGCGATGATTTGTTACAAGGAGAAGCCGGAAACGATTCTTTATATGGTGGCGAAGACCAAGACCAACTTTATGGTGGGTTAAATGCCGACTTACTCTACGGCGAAGCTGGCAACGACTTACTCTACGGTGAAGATGGCGACGACATCCTAGACGGCGGTAGCGACAACGATATCCTCATCGGAGGCAGCGGCGATGACAAACTCTACGGCCAATCCGGCAACGACATCATCCAAGGCAACGCTGGCGAAGACTACGCCGAAGGTGGTAGCGGCCGCGACTTTATCCAAGGCAATGAAGGCGAAGACATCCTCTACGGGCAAGATGGCAGCGACACCGTAGAAGGCAACGCCGACGATGACTTCATCGATGGTGGCAACGGCCAAGACTTGCTTTCCGGCAATACCGGTGATGACAGAATTTACGGACAAGCCGGCAACGATGTCATCCAAGGCAACGAAAACAATGACTGGCTGGAAGGCGGCGACGGCCAAGACATCATTGATGGCGGGGCCGACGACGATGATATTTACGGACAAGCAGGCGAAGACAACCTTTTCGGCAGTCAAGGCCAAGACTACATTGATGGTGGCGACGGCAAAGATACCCTGTTTGGCGGCTTCGATGACGACGTACTTTTAGGCCAAGCCGGCGATGACACTCTCAACGGCAACGCTGGCAACGACGAATTATTTGGCGGTACTGGCAATGACTCGTTAATCGGAGAAATCGGCGATGATTTAATTGACGGCGGAGAAGGAGTTGATCTCGTTAATTACATCAATTCTCCCAGTGGCGTTATCGTTAATATTGACGAAAATAGCGACTACGACAACAACACCAACCAACGCTTTACAGAATTCGTCACCGCAGTTAATCCCAGCGAATACTACACCGAACTCGAACGGGATTTTGAAATTGCCGCTGGTACTGGTAAAGACGGTTTTGGCACTACCGATGCTTTGAGAAACTTAGAAGACATCATCGGTACTCGCTTTGAAGACATCTTAATTGGTAACGAAAAAGATAACCGAATTTGGGCATTAGAAGGCAACGATTTATTAATTGGCAATGCCGGCAATGATTCATTTTACGGCGGAGAAGGCATCGACATTCTCAGCTACCGCCGCGACCCGAACGGCGTTACTGTCAATTTACAAACAGGCGATGCTACCGACGGCTGGGGAAATCAAGACAAAATTACTGGCATTGAAAACGTCGCGGGTTCTCGGCATGACGATAATATTACCGGCGACGATACGGTTAATGTTATCACCGGCGATGCTGGGGACGATCGCATTGACGGACTCGGCGGCAACGACAAACTCTACGGCGAATTCGGCAACGACCTAATCTACGGCGGCGAAGGCGGCGACAGCATCTACGGCAATCAAGACAGGGACACCCTTTACGGCGAAGCCGGTCAAGACTACATCCGAGGTGGGGATGCCGACGACTTAATTTATGCCGGTAGCGATGACGACACCGTTGCCGGAGACGCTGGTTACGGCAACGACACGATTTTTGGCGAAACAGGCAAAGACTTACTCTACGGCGGCGCTGGCGACGACTTTGTGTACGGCGGCGAAGACAAAGACATCATCTACGGCGAAGGCGAAAACGACAAACTCTACGGAGAAGGAGACACCGACCTCATCTACGGTGGCACCGGCGACGACCAACTCTCAGGCGGCGACGAAAAAGACTCCCTCATCGGCGAAGCCGGCAACGACACTCTCGCAGGCGATGCAGGCGACGACACCCTAGACGCCGGAACAGGCAACGACCTACTCTACGGCGGTATCGGCCAAGACACCCTGAATGCAGGCCTCGGCAACGACCAACTCTATGGCGGTGACGATGCCGACATCCTCCTCGGCAAAGAAGGCAACGACAACCTGTTTGGCGAAGCGGGCGACGACACCCTCGACGCAGCAGAAGGCAACGACAACCTCTACGGTGGCGACGGCAAAGACATTCTCGATGCTGGAATCGGCAACGACCAACTTTGGGGTGGTCAAGACGATGACACTTTATACGCCAAAGCAGGTGATGACAACTTGTTTGGCGAAGCGGGCGACGACATCCTCGATGCAGCCGAAGGCAACGACAGTCTCTACGGTGGAGACGGCAAAGACATTCTCGATGCTGGAATTGGCAACGATTACCTCTGGGGTGGTCAAGGCGATGACACTTTATCAGCCCAAGCTGGCAACGACTACCTCTACGGCGAAAACGGCGATGACATCCTTGATGCTGGCGAAGGCAACGATTCCCTTTATGGCGGCGACGGCAAAGACATTCTTGATGCTGGAATTGGCAACGACTATCTCTGGGGTGGTCAAGATGACGACACTTTATCAGCCCAAGCTGGCAACGACTACCTCTACGGCGAAAACGGCGATGACATCCTGGATGCTGGCGAAGGTAACGATTCCCTCTACGGTGGAGACGGCAAAGACATTCTCGATGCTGGAATTGACAACGACTATCTCTGGGGTGGTCAAGGCGATGACACTTTATCAGCCCAAGCTGGTGATGACTACCTGTTTGGGGAAAACGGCGATGACATCCTTGATGCTGGCGAAGGTAACGATTCCCTCTACGGCGGCGACGGCAAAGATACCCTGTTCGGCGAAGCTGGCAAGGATTTATTAGAAGGCGGTTTCGGCAATGACTCACTCTTAGCAGGCGACGGTAACGATACCCTTCTGGGTCAAGCTGACAGCGACACTCTGTACGGCTTCGGTGGCGATGACATCCTGGAAGGCAACTCAGGAACAGACCGACTTTTTGGGGAATTCGGCAACGATACTCTCAATGGCGGTACTGAAAACGATACCCTCGAAGGTGGCGACGGTAACGACATTCTCGACGGTGGTGATAATAACGACAGTCTGTTCGGACAAGTCGGTGATGATACGGTTATCGGCAACCGGGGCGATGACATTGTTGATGGCGGTTCCGGCAATGATTTGCTTGAGGGGAATCAAGGGCGCGATCGAATTTTCGGTCAATCCGGCCTCGATACCCTGTTCGGTGGCGACGATAGCGACACCCTTTGGGGAGGAGACGACAACGACAATTTGCTGGGAGAATCCGGCAGCGATAGCCTATTCGGCGGTTTAGGCAACGACCAACTCGACGGCGGCGAAAATAATGACAGCCTCTACGGGGAAGGTGGCGATGATACCCTAGCTGGCGGAACAGAGGACGATTTTGTAGATGGCGGTACCGAAAACGACACTCTCTCCGGCAATGATGGCAGTGACAAATTATACGGTCGCCAAGGCAACGACTTCTTAGAAGGCAATGCCGATAATGACCAACTGTGGGGTGGAGATAACGAGGATACGCTGTTAGGACAAACCGGAGATGACATTCTGCGGGGCGAATCCGGCAATGACAGCCTTGATGGTGGCGAAGGGGCCGATCGACTTTTCGGTCAAATCGGCAAAGATACCCTCTCCGGTAACAATGGCGACGACTACTTAGAAGGTGGCGGAGACGATGATAGCTTAAGTGGGGGCGCAGGGCGCGATCGCATTTACGGAAATGACGGCAACGACATCGCCGACGGCAACAGCGGCGACGACTATATCGACGGCGGGGCAAACAACGATACTTTAGCAGGGGGAGAAGGGCGCGATCGAATTTTCGGTCAATCTGGCAACGACAGCCTCGAAGGTAACGACGACAACGACTTCCTCGATGCCGGTACCGGAAATGACCGCGTATTCGGCAACGACGGCGACGACGAACTCTACGGCCGCGAAGACCAAGATTTCATCGACGGCGGCCGGGGCAGCGACCAAATCTACGGCGGAGATGCAGCCGACACCCTCCTCGGACAAACCGGAGAGGATAACATCGACGGTGGTTCCGGCGCAGACTCGATTCTCGGCGGCGACGGCAACGACAACATTTGGGCAAAAGCCGGCGATGACTTCATCAACGGCGGCGCCGGCAGCGACAACATTTGGGGCGACGAAGACAACGACCTGATTTTTGGAGAAGCAGGTGAAGACAAAATCGATGGCGGTTCCGGCTACGACAGCATAGACGGCGGCGCCGGCAATGACCAACTGTTCGGCGGTACGGGCAACGACCAATTATTAGGAGGTGCCGGCAACGACAAAATTGACGGCAGCATCGACGATGACAAACTCTTCGGAGGTGCCGGCAACGACTTGATGTTTGGCAGTCAAGGGCAAGACACGATGTTAGGCGAAGTAGGGGAAGACACCCTCTACGGCGGCGACGAAACCGACTTGATGGACGGCGGGGCCAGTAACGACATGGTTGTCGGCGACTCCGGCGATGACACCCTCACAGGCGATTCCGGCGACGACACCCTCACAGGTGGTGGTGGCAACGACTGGATGGGCGGAGGTAACGGCGACGACTTAATGTTCGGCGAATGCGAGGACGACACCATGCTGGGAGGTGCCGGTAAGGACACCCTTGACGGCGGTTGTGGCAACGATTTGCTAACTGGGGAAGCTGGCAGCGACTACCTGTTGGGCAACGAAGGCGATGACAGTCTCGACGGCGGCAGCAGTAATGACACCCTCGATGGCGGTAATGGCAACGACTTCTTAAATGGTGGCAGCGGCAACGACAGCCTCAACGGTAACGATGGCGATGACAGCGTTTACGGTGGCGAAGGTAACAACGTGCTCAAGGGCGGCAACGGTCAAGATTCGCTGATTGGAGGCAGTAGTTCCGACATATTTGTGCTAGCACCAAGTTCGGGACTCGATAACATTGTTTACTTCCAGGCCGATCGCGATTACTTCGGACTCTCACAAGACCTCACTTTTGACCAATTGCAAATCGTTCAAGGCGGCGAAAATTATACTAACGATGCCTTGATTAGCATCGCAAGCACCGGCGAACATTTAGCTTGGGTGAAAGATACTCAATTTAGTGCGATCGACAGTTCTCGGTTTATTTCCATCACTCCCGGAGGCCCGCTTCCTGAAGCTTTCAATACACCCTCGGATACCGATCTTTTAACCGGCGAACCTGTTGATAGCGACGATGTTCTAAGTGCGATCGACAGCGGTTCTAGCACTAGCCCATCAAGCAAGACTACTGAACCAATTAGTCAGCCAAACAGCACGACTACCGCAGCAATTAGTCAGTCAGACAGCACGATTACTGAACCAATTAGCCAATCAACTAGCACGACTACTGCACCAATTAGTCAGCCACTGGTGACAACAGCTACTAATCCAGCTATTTCAATACCAACTGCTGCCACATCTACCACCGATGACATCTTGCTAAACGGCGGTGCAATTCCAACGACGAACAGCTTTACCGGCATCGATGATGACATTCTCATCTACGACTCTAATAGCTTGTTAACATCTCTAACCAACGCTCAAACTCAGCCCATTATTCCTTTGACAGCGACGAGTGTTGGTAGTGCGATCTCTCCTACTGCTAATCCTTCTGGTAATGAATCTGACCTCTTACTCAATGCGAATCCGAGTCCCATTCAGCTACCAACAAGTAGCGATTTAAGTGGCACTTCTACCTTGTAGTAATTGCAGGTTTGCTTGAGGGCGATCGAATACATTAAAAACCCGGTTTCTTGAAGAAACCGGGTTTTTTGCAGTTTTTTGCGGTTTGTAATACCAAATCTGGGTTAGATCGTTGACCGTTGTATGGTCATGATTTAACCGCAGAGAACACAGAGGACACAGAGGGAGAGAAGAGAGATATGAATAATTATGCTACGGGATTTGATATTAGTTATTGTTGCGATCGAGCCTTACGATCGCGTGAGACTTGCTGTTTCCCGATCGTATCGAAATTGATCGAGGGTTCCTTCCTTGATTTTTTCGATCGCCTCCTCAATGGCTTCTAGTGGAACCATGAACCACTCCCTTGGCTGCACTGGTATACCGAAGCGATCCTGTAATTCCAAATCCAATCGAGCGCTGGCGAAGAACTTCTGAAGGAGTGCCTCAAGTCGCTTCCGGTTCATATTTGCCAATTTAAATTTTGCGACGATTTCCACATCTGCTAGCAGATAGGTGGGGTCTTTCTTGGCGTTGGCAATTCGGCTTTTTACGTCTCCTCCGGTGACGCCGATCTTGTGAATAATAAACCGATTCTTCGCAATGAAGGGGTGATCCGATTGGCTCCTGAGCACGTAAATGTACCCAGTTGGTAAGTCGTCTGCTGCTTCAATATGGGAAAATAGGGGGCCGAAATCTGGGGTGGTGATGCGGCGGCTGGCCTTGTCTTTATTTAAAGCACGCTGGAGCGATCGCAACAGCAAATCGCTCTCGGTGGCATTGTCATAAACCACTCTCAGCCGGCAGTCCGATCGACCATAGTCGCTGACAAACGGCTCACCCATATCGACCACCATCACCTTCTGCCCATCAAGGATGAACAAATCACCTTCCTTGACGGCCGCATAGTCCTGGTATTTGATGGTTTGCCGTTCCCCCGACTGCAATTGCCGTTGCACTTTGTCAAAGATGGGTTTGAATTCATCAAAGTCCTGACAGGGAGTCCGTTGGGCGATTTCCTCGGCTGCTTTGATTTCGCTGCGCGATCGCACATGAGTAAGCTGGGTAACGTCGTTCTCTGAGGCTGCATCGACTCCCAGGGAGGCCAGCAGTGCTTCATCTGTGAGATCGCGAACTGTGCTCAGGCTGGCATCAGTCTCAGCATCTAACAGTCCGCGTGAGTCTAGCGGTTCTAAGACGGCGCGACATTCCTCCGATTCTCGCAGGCGATCGAGCCGTACTGCATAAAGCCGCTCGAAGATATCGCGATCTTCCCCATGCTGGGGCAGTCTGCCATATTCTTCCACAAACCGCTCGATCTCCTCAAAGCCTGCGATGATCCGCTCTTCTCTGGCAGAACGCTGGCCGGAGGGTTCGGGGGTCATGTCCATGCCCAATTCACCGAGCAATTCCAAATCATCATCGGTGGTGTACTTAGGCATTAGTTTCCTCCTTCACTTTGCGTTGCAGGAAGGCAACTCCTTCTGCCATCCGTTTTTCCCAGGGATCGACTGCTGTGAGAGAGGGCAACCTGCCTTTTTCTTGCTTGAACCGCAGCGCCCGTTTGGCTAATTCCCGCGCTTCTTCCACGCTAAGGGTTACTCGCTTAGCCGCAATGACTTCTGCCACCTGCTTCAGCCGTTCTTCGCTCATGGACTTAGCCAGGATGGCATAGGCTTCGCCAAAGGGATTGATGCGATCGATCAGATCCATATCGAGGTCTGTTACCGATAGGGCGAACTTCCTCACCCCATCGAGGAGTGAGGTGTTTTTCGCTGATTCCCCACCACCAGGATTTGTGGCGTACTGCCCACCACTTTCGTTCATGGTTTTTTTAGCTTGTTGGACGAGGGTTAGGGCGGCGATC
Source organism: Microcoleus sp. T3_A4 (assembly GCF_036700465.1). NCBI lineage: Bacteria > Bacillati > Cyanobacteriota > Cyanophyceae > Oscillatoriales > Microcoleaceae > Microcoleus > Microcoleus sp. T3_A4. The sequence continues at coordinate 9,212 of NZ_JAUBOY010000073.1, forward strand.
GCGTGTTGGCGGACGGCTTCTCGATCTTCCGCTTCTAGATTTGGGAACTTCTCTTTGACGATTTTGCCCATGCGAACTTGGGTTAGTTCTTCCGGCACCAATTCTTCATCAAACAGGCCGCGCTCGATCGCTGGCTTATCTTGGACAAATGCCGTCACCAGTTCGGTCAAGTCTTCGCGGCAGATGCGTTCGGCTTCCGGGCTCTTGGGTTCGGCTAATCCCTTAATTTCCATTTGAATCAGGCCTCTCTCTGGATTGATGCCCACGTTGCACTTGCCAGGATTGTAACCATCTTCCCCGTAGTCGAAACCGGGTGTTGGTTGATTGTCGGGGCGCTTGGGTTTGAACTCGAAGCGCGGCGCGAGCACTTGCTCCATCAGTAGGCTGGCTGCAATGGCTTTGAGCGTGTCGTTCACTGCCTCGGTGACGGCAGATTCGGCGGCATCCGGCTCGGCAATCAGGTTGGTGAACCGAGCGCGGGTTTTCCCTGGTGCATCGCGGGTGGCGCGACCGATAATCTGAATAATCTCCGTCAAACTGGAGCGGTAGCCGATCGTCAGGGCGTGCTCGCACCAGATCCAATCGAAACCCTCTTTCGCCATGCCGAGGGCGATGATGATGTCCACACGATCGCGATTGTTCTTATGGGTGGGGTCTTTTAGGGCGGTGGCGACTTTATCCCGTTTGGTGGGGTCGTCGTCTACTAGATCGGCAATCTTGAGGATCGTGCCGTCGGCGGTTTTGACGAGTTGAAATCCCGTGTTGGGATCGGTGCCTTGCCATTCGCCCAGTTCCTCGATGATGTGCTCCACCTCGCGGATCTTGTCCTTCGTACTTTCGCGGGAGTTGACGTTGGGAATGTGCAGGATGGTTTTCTCTTTGGGGTTTAGCACCTGCACGATTTCGTCGGTGTAGCTACCCGCGTAGAAGTAGTAGCCAATGTCGAGTTGCTTCAGGTATTGGTAGCCGTTGAGCTGTTCGTAGTAGGTGTAGGTGACGGTATCGAATCGGGATTCGTCTTCGGGGTGCAAGACGGCTTCGGCATCGCCGCGAAAGTAGGAGCCGGTCATGGCTATGATGTGGGTTTTGTCGCGGGCCATGAGTTGGCGGACACGATCGCCCAGCTTGTTGTCTGGGTTGGACGAAACATGGTGAAATTCGTCTATGGCGATTAGGCGATCGTCTAAAACTTCGATACCGAATTTGTCCACGGCAAAGCGGAATGTGGCGTGAGTGCAGACCAGAATCTTGGAACTGCTGGCTAGAAACTTCTGCACCGCGCCCACTTTGCCGCCGTCGTTTCCCGGTGCGTCGCAGAGATTCCACTTCGGTTCAACTTGCCAATCGGCCCAAAAGCCAAACTGACTCAGCGGCTCATCGTGGAAGCTGGAGCCGATCGCCTTTTCTGGCACGACGATGATAGCTTGTTTGAGGTTCTGGTTCTCTAGTTTGTCGAGGGCGATGAACATCAATGCGCGACTTTTGCCGGAGGCGGGGGGCGATTTGATCAGGAGGTATTGTTCGCCGCGCTTTTGGTAGGCGCGTTCTTGCATCGGGCGCATACCGAGGGCGTTGGGGCGGGTGGAGGTGCCATCCTGGGCGTAGGTGACGGAAACTGAGGGAATCGCGATCGGTTTGCTCATGGGTGGGAGTTTTTTTCTTTGAGACTTGCTAAAATCGGTTTGCATTTAAGCACTTTTTTGTTGATATGTATGCGTTTTAGACTTCGATACTCGCCAGCATCGATTTGCGTTAAAGCACTTTTACGCCCAAAAAGGGAGGTAACGACTCTGCTCTAGCTAAGCTAACCATTAGAATCAATATCGCCCATGACAGCAAGCGCTAACTTAAACTTAAGTTCTTCACTGAAATCTTCCTCGAAAATAAGAGACTCAATCAGTTCTAATAAAAACTCTTTATAAATTTTTCCTTCTGCTATCCAGACGGCGATATTTTCCATTTCTAGGACAAACTTTCTTACCACAAAATCGTAACCATTGAGCTTTAGAAAATAAGCTCCCAATGCAATACTAGAGCGTTTATTTCCGTCATAAAAAGCATGAAACTTGTTGACAGCAAAAACTAGGTGAGTTAACTTGTGGTGAATCTCAGGATAATAGAGATCGTTTTGAATATGTTCTAATGCGCTCTCTAGTAGACTCGGATTATTAGAACCCGGAAAGCCGCCTGAGTTTTCGATAATCCAATCATGCAGCTCGATCGCATAGTGAATGTCAAAGTAAAAAAAAGCTGCTGCCATAACTTACCGATCCTTCAATCGCTTAAATACAGCCAAAAGAGCCGGATCGGAAAGTTGCTCTTCTAAAGAACGGCTGGTTTCTCCTAAAAATTTCTCAAAGTCACTCTCTGGAACACTTTGGATATAGGCTTCTAATTTTTGATGCAGAGCATCCCGAAAGCCTAGATCGCGACTGGCCATTTTGATGCGGGCATCTTCAATAATGGGTTTTAGATAGGGGTTTTCCTCTGCCGATTCAAATAGCGAATCAACCTCTTTCTGTTTCAGCTTTCGTCCCACCTTTTCTGACTCGGCTTTCAATTCTGCTGCCAAACCATTCTCTAGACTGGCAATGGCGATGAGAACTTCGGCATACATGGTATCACGGGGACAATCGTTTTTACCCAAACTTAATATCTGCTTATATTCTTCGGCTTTCTCTCGGAAAACAATCTGATACACTTTGTTGGTGTAAATGCCATACTTAAATTTACCCATGTCGAGGTAATTATCAAGGGCATCGGTAAAGGTTTTACGATAGCTAAATTCTTGATAGACTGCTGGTAAGTAATTGTTATCTCTCTGGTTAATATATTTGGTATGTCCGCCTGCCCGTTCTGCCATTACGTCAATGACGATATCTAAGATGCGCGATCGAATTGCACGGGCCCGATCGCTCTCTACCAGCACCATCGCTAGATTGAGGGTTGCCCGAAAGGTGAACACACCTAATGTCGGGGTTTTGTTACCGTAATCAGTTACGGAGACATCCAGCAAAGCCTTGAAATCTCGAAGTTTCTGGCCTCGTAGCACCCTATAGCCATTAGTCTTCAGCTCATCGTTGTGACTGGATAGATACTTTTCAATTGTACTTTCGCTGATACCGAAAATTTCAATCAGTTGTTGTTTGGTAAATAGCAGTTCTTCTTCATAGTAAGTGCCTCCTAATCCTAAGTATTCTTCTATTTTTTCTAGGGCATAGCGATTGTTGAGAATATTTTGGCGATCGAGTGGCGATGAAGTTAAATCTTTTGCCATCATCATTTTTCTCCTTTGGTTTTACGTTTGGCAGACTTGTTGAGGGGCGCTGGCTGACTGGTCATTTTTGTGTACAATTCAAACAGTTTTTCGAGGCGTTCGGTGTCGTTTTTGAAGCGGCGACCAATGTAGATTCGTTCCAGGATTTCGTCGTTACGATCGTGCGCTTCCCTAACCAGAGGGAATTCGGTATCCATACGATCGCGATCGTACATATCGGCGATCGTGGCTGGGAAATACTGCTCTCGCGCTAGCAGGATATCTTCGGCGCAGCGGGTGAGGTCAGTTTTGTTTTGGTCGGTGAGGGTGGGGACGGGGAAGGTATTCCAGCCGAGGGTGTTGGAGTAGCGAAAGTCTGTTTTTAGCTTGCCGCAGACGGTGGCGATCCAGACTAGGTGAAGGCGTGAGGCGATCAGTGCCATGTTCCAGAGTGGGGGATCAAATAATGCGAAAGCACTATCACCAACAATTGCGCCCTGTGAAAGCAATGTAAACGGGAGATATTCACGGTTTTCCGAGCTATGGCGAGGCACCACAACAGCTAGCTCATTACCTCTCTGGCGAACCTGTTGGAACTCGTAAGGGGTATTTTTCCCTCGCTGCGTTAGCTCTTTTTTACTTTGAGAGCGAAACTCCGCAACTCGATTCACCCGGTCTCTAATAGCAGGAATTGAAAGTGCTAAATCCTTCTGATCCTCCGTTACCCAAATACAATGCCTTTGGTCTCCTTTAATAAACTCAGATGAACCAAGAAATGGCCTGACAAAATGCTTACTTCTCCGATCGATATTTATAAAGTCCTGCGCCTCATCGTGACTCAGTATTAGGAAACCACCATCGACAGGTTTGTTCCCGTTAAGCATTTCTGAAACCAACGTCATCGGTCGTGTTAAGGCTTCGACAATGACGTTTTGCTGAGCAACGAGGTAGGCGTTGATATTTAAAACAACTCTCTTGCTAGGTATACTTCCGCCACTATCTTCAAAGATAAGCCGATGACTGCTTAAATTATTTGAAAGACCAATAATTACAACTGTTACACCTGCATTGTGGGCTGCCAAGTTTGCCCATTTAAATGATGTATGAGCAAAAATGATTTCTGCTCCCTTGGAGAAGATTAAAGGCCATAGCCGAGCTACTTGTTCCCCCTGACAAATGGAGTTTGTACTCACAAACGCACAAGAAGCTAATGTATGCTGAACGTACAGAGCAAACTTGTAAAACCAACCAGATACATAATCCAATGATTTCCAAGTATTAGTTGCCCCATCAAATACCAAAGACATATCTGCTTTTTGCTCGGCGTTCTGTTCTGTACCTCCTTTGTATGGGGGATTCCCACAAATATAAGTCTCCCCGCCCTCATTCTCAAAATCAATCTCCGCCACTTCCCGCATCTCGCCAAACAAATCCAAATCCTCCCGCTGTACCTTCACCCCCGCCCCCGTCGGCGGACAAAGACTCAACCAATCCAACCGTAACGCATTCCCACAGGTAATCCAGTTATCATTTTTGAGCGGCAAAAACTCCGCCAGCGCCAGCTTTGGCCCTCGATACATCACATCACATTGATACTCGGCAATAATCAACGCCAACCGCGCAATCTCACAGGAAAAGTGACGCAATTCAATTCCCCGAAAATTCGTCAGCGGAATCTCAGACTTGCGATCGGGCTCACCCCGAAGACGATTAATCTCCGCCTCAATTTCCCTCATCTTCTTATACGCAATCACCAGAAAATTCCCCGATCCACAAGCCGGATCAAACACCCGAATCCGCGCCATCCGCTGCCGCAAATTCAGCAACTTACGGGCATTCTCCCCCGCTGCCTCCAATTGCTCCCGCAAATCATCCAAAAACAGCGGATTCAACACCTTGAGGATATTCGGCACACTGGTGTAGTGCATCCCCAACGCACCGCGCTCCTCATCATCCGCCACCGCCTGAATCATCGAGCCGAAAATATCGGGATTAATCTTTGTCCAGTCCAGATTGCCAACATGAAGTAAGTACGATCGGGCAATCTTGCTAAAACGCGGCACCGCCACCCCACCCGAAAACAGCCCTCCATTCACATAGGGGAATCTATCTGCCCAATTGCGAATCTTCGCCGCCTCCCGATCCTTAAGCGGCGTACACATCGCCCGAAACATCTCCGACAGCACCTCGTGCGTATTCGACGAATCACTGGCACTCATTTGTTCGATCGTGGCAGTGAAGAGGGCATTGCTGTGAAAGATATTCGTATCCTCCGCAAAGAAACAGAAGATTAGTCGCGCCATGAAGTGATTTAACGCTTCCCGGCGATCGGCCTTGTCCCACTCCGGGTTCTCCTTCAGCAGCTCCACATACAGGCGGTTGAGGCGCCCCGTAGCCTTGATATCAAAGGCATTCTCCCGGATCTGCTTGACTGTCGTAATGCCCGCCAAGGGCAGGAAAAAACCGAAATGGTTGTGAAAGTCCGGGTAATCGCAAGCGACTATCTCCCCATCAGCGAGGTTTTCCGCCTCAAAACTTTTGCCATCGGTGGCCAGGATAAACTTAACCTTATACCGAGCCGTCGCCGCACTATCCCGCAACGCCGTGAGGGTGTTTGTCACCTCGCCTTCCGGGCAAACCTTCACATGGATATTGTTACGCTGGAGCAAGCCACCGAGATCCGATTGGTTTGAGCCACCGCTTTTGCTTTTGAGCCGCTTGAGAGTCGTCGGCTTGTTACCAAAGGCTTCGAGGAAGGCAAAGGGGAACTCTTCCGAGTCAAAGGGCGCTTCAGCCAGCCTGGAAACTGCTTCTTCGATTTCGACTGCATTCATACTTCGACCATAGGTAGCTCAGGGGCGGTAGCTCAGAGGTTCCATTATCGCCTCATAACGCAATTTTGGATTTTACCTGATTTGTCGATCGATCTTCTGAGTTCAAGCGACACTACCGATGATTAACTCTGCGATCGTAGAAATGCCCAGAAAATCTCTGGGAACCCAATGTCTATTAATATCATGTGCGATCGATTAATTATAGTATCCCGGTCGGGCGGGTTTTTGAGATTGTCAATTATTGGCAGATATTCTTGGTGAGGGGAACTCCTACAAAAATCGCGGTCGATCGACCGGACATGATATAATTCCGATGCTACCGGAAACGATATTACCAGCAGCTACAGCATAAGCTTAATTAAAAGAACGCAGACGAAATTTCATCTGCGTTCATCTGTGTTTATCTGCTAATATCTGCGGTTAAAAACGCCCAATTAAACTACTTCGCAGCAGGTAAAGACAACTGAGGCGAAGTTTTAGCATAGCTTCCTTTCACGGGAATCGCATCCGGTTCCTGCGAAAGCAAAAACTCACGAATTACCCTAGCAACTGCTCTTTGAGCTAAACCGCCGACTACTTTCTGCCCCATGTTCTGCACTTCCGGTTTCACCAACAACTGCGGAAGTAGCTGCAATACTTTCATGCCGTCAAAACCGGGAGTTGATTGCAAAATATCCCAAATCCGCTTGATATGTTCTAAGTTTTTTTGTTCGGTTTGTGAAACCACAGGTTGATTTGCCTTGACTCCAAACCATTCGCCGACGACTGCTTTGGCGTTAGCAAAAGCGTTGGTGGAAAGTGTGTCGAGACTCTTGACTAATTCGAGGACAATACGATCGCGAATAAAATCTCCTCTTTCGGAAAATAAATATTCTAAAGCTTGGTTCAAGATTTTGCTGACATCGTAATCATCGCTCTCGCGGGCATTGTTGAGCAAGTTTTCTAAGCGGTTCCAGCGGAATTCGCCTTGTTTGAACAGCAAATCTTGCAGGGATGCTCTCAATTCCGGTGCAGGGTCGCTCAACAGCCGTTTTGCAACGTAAGGATAGGCTTTGCTGAGCACTTTGAATTCTGGATCAACGTTGATGGCAATCCCTTCTAACGTAACGAGCGATCGAATAATCAAAGCATAGTAAGCTGGAACTCGGAAAGGATATTCGTACATCACCGCCGAAAGCTCGTCAGTAATGCTTTTGAAATTGAGTTCGGCAACGCTAGCACCCAAAGCATTGTTAAAAACGCCCGCCAAAGCTGGAATAATTGGCGTCAAATCCGTATCGGGCGTTAAAAATTCCAACTTGACATAATCTTTTGCTAAACCTTCAAAGTCGCGGTTCACCAAATGCACCACAGCTTCCAACAAGCCGTATCGCTGATAAGGTTTAACTTCGCTCATCATCCCGAAATCGAGATAAGCTAATTGACCGTCAGGAGTTGCCAAAAGATTGCCGGGATGCGGGTCGGCGTGAAAGAAACCGTGTTCTAGAAGTTGTCTGAGAGAGCACTGCACCCCCACTTCAATTAAGTAAGGAGCGTCGATTCCTTGAGCTTTAACGGCTTCTAAATTCGTAAGTTTGATGCCGGTGATCCACTCCATTGTTAAGACGCGACGGCGGGTATATTCCCAGTAGATGCTGGGAACATAAATGTCTTTGATGTGCCCGTATAGTTGGGCAAACCGTTCGGCATTTTGACCTTCGTGGGTGTAGTCCATTTCTTCGTAAATGCGCTCGCCCAACTCGTCCATAATGCTTGCAAGGTCACTGCGAATTACTTTGAAGTTGTTTTGTGCCCAAACTGCAACGCGCCGCAGGATGTAGATATCTAAGCCGATGTTTTCGGCTAAACCAGGTCGCTGGACTTTGATGGCGACTGTTTCTCCGGTTTTTAGTTTGCCTTTGTAGACTTGTCCGAGGGAAGCTGCGGCGATCGGATCTGGGCTGATTTCTGCGTAGATGTCTTTGGGGTGGGCGCCCAATTCTTCTTGGATGAATTGATATGCTACTTCGTTCGGAAATGCTGGCAGTTGGTCTTGCAGCGTTGTTAGTTCTTCTAAATATACTGGCGGTACTAAGTCGGGCCGTGTTGAGAGTGCTTGTCCGATTTTGATGAAAGCTGGGCCGAGTTGGGCCAGAATCTCTCGCAGTCGGACGGCGCGACGCTTTTCGTTCTTGAGGGTGCGACCTGTTTTGCCGTCGAACCACAAACTGAAGGCAAAGCTAAAAAATGTCCAAACAACGCTCGACAGCCTTCCCCAGACTTGTAGAGGTCGATTTCGGTACAGGGCTGCGATCGCCACTGGATCGTACCGAACAGCATCTCCGGCCAACTCGAAAGCTATGTCTCTGGCTGATTTGAGCCGATCGTCCGTTACGACCTCGGTCTCTAGTGATACTGGTACTGCTTGCAGGGGAATTGTATTTGCATCTTGGAGATTGCCGAGTACAGCCTGAGTCCCTGAATTTGCATAAGTTTGCGGGGAGGCTGGCGATACTGTCTTGACATTCATAAATCAGACCTAGTGTGAAGCATTGTAAATATATTGTAACAATTTAAGGAAGAACACCCTTCTTCCTTCTTATATACTTACTCGCCGCTGGATCGGTTGAGTCGATCGCGAATGCCTGATAGTTGCGATTGGCTGCTGACGGGCGATCGAGGTTGGGGCATTTCGGTATCGGGCCAGTTCGGTAAGTCGTTACAGGGACAGAACTCCGGGGGCATTCCGGTTTTTTTGAACACTACGGGCATAGCGCAGCGCGCGCAGCCACTGATTTCCCAAGCTGGTGTCAGCAGTTGGGCAATTGTTTCGTTTGTGCCTTCGAGGTAACAGTCTCCGCTGTCGCGGGAGATGATTTTTTGCCAGCAGTCTTCAAATTCCTGGCTGTAGCGATCGCCCGCATTTACCGATTGGGGCAGCAGCGCTTCGGAACCGTTGTAAATTAATACTTTTTTGCCTAACTGAAACCAGTAAGCAATATATTTTCTTACTTCACTATCTGATGCCATAACTTTTATTCCACCCTTCAACTAATTGATTAGTTTAGACTTTTAATTTGAATTTAGCACTCTTTCTTAACAGACATTTTATCTTTTACCTAATTTCAAAATTTGGCTATTCCTCCTGTCAAATTGTTGGGCTATTCCCCCTAGGGAGTATGTTTTTTGACTAATTTATGTGACTCTTGAGTTTTCAATCTTAGTGAAAATTATACCTGATTTTCAGTTAAAATTGTCCATCGGGAAACCGATATGTTTTCTCTATTGTCGATCGCGACTCCGGCTGTTAATTTTTCGCTACGGGCGGCAGCGGGGTACCCAGAGCCCTTAGATCCAAAGCGTAACCTCCGGTGGCGAGATAAACATTATCGGCGATCGCCCCGATGTGGCGGACGAGAGTGCCGAGGCGATCGCGAAACAGCCGCCCCGCCGGATAAGCAGGCACAACGCCCCATCCGGTTTCTTCCCCTACCAAAATTACATCAGCCGCCGCCGACTTCAAACAGGCTAGCAAATCTTGCTGCGTAGTAGCCCAAACAGCAGTTTCTTGTTCCAAAAGATTTGCTGTCCAAGTTCCCAGAGAATCAATTAACAAGCAATCTGAGGGCTTGCCGGCTTGCACAACGGCTGATAATTCGATCGGCACTTCTAGAGTTGTCCAATCAACAGGACGGCGATTTCGGTGCTGCTCGAGGCGACGAAGCCACTCCAAATCCGCTTCATCAACGCGACTGGTAGCCACATAGATTATTTGTTTTCCCGAACCCGCCGCCAGATTTTCGGCCCATTCACTTTTGCCACTCCGGGCGGGCCCAGTTACTAAGATTAATTGTCTAGATGTGGTGGGTTCTGAGTTAGTCATTAGTTATTAGTCAGCAGTCATTAGTCAGATACAAAGGATTAAACACAATTACCAATTACCAATTACCAATTACCAATTATCATTTAAACTGCCAACTACCAAATGCTTTTTAAGCGATAATAGCATTGCTGAGACAATATCAGAGTAAGTCGATCGAGAACCCCCGTATTTCCCAAGCTGTTATTTATGCCAGATCATCCTCAGATATCAGCGATTATTTGCACCCACAATCGCGCCGCCTATTTAGGTGGGGCGATCGACAGCTTGCTGGTACAGGATTTTCCCGACAACTTTGAAGTAGTAGTAGTGGATAACGCTTCTAGCGATTATGCCAGCCCCGAAAGTTCGATTTCGCGCACCCGCGAGGTAGTAGAAGCAAGACTGGGCGATGGCCGCCTCAAGTACGTCTGGGAACCCGAAATCGGTCTGTCAGTGGCGCGGAATACCGGCGCTAAGCAAGCTCGCAGCGAAATATTAGCTTATCTCGACGACGACGCTATTGCTGAGCCGAATTGGCTCAGGGTGCTGCACGCAGCTTATCAAAGCAATCAAAAACTCGCCGTAGCTGGTGGCAAAGTCAATTTGCTCTGGCCTTCTGGAGTCAGCCCGCCCGAATGGCTGTCACCCGGATTGGCCCAGAACTTGGGAGCATATGATTTAGGCGATACTTGCCTGTACGTGACTGCTCCCGGTTTGACTCCCAGGGGAGTAAACTACTCAATCCGGCGCGCTTTTCTCGAACAAATTGGCGGCTTCGATGTCAAACTCGGTAGAGTCGGCACCAAACTGTTGTCAAATGAAGAGTTGCGGGCCACAGAATTAGCTTTAGAGTTAGGTTGGCAAGTAGTTTATCTACCGGAGGCCCTGGTGCTTCACCATGTCGCAGCAGAAAGGCTCAACAAAGCTTGGTTCCTAGAGCGCGGGTGGTGGCAAGGCATCAGCGAGTGTTATCGCGAACAATTGTCCGATCGAGCCGGTATTGCTCAGCTTGGGCGGGGGGGTGAAAGAATCTTGAGGGGTGTCTGGAAGTCTTTTAAATATATTAGAGATCCAGGGCTGCGCTTTGAAAATTTCGTTTTTGCCTGGGGTCAAATCGGTTATTTGAGCGCAGCCATCCGCGGCCTAATTTTTGCACCGAAATCGACCAGTAGGCATTAGGCTATAGGCAATATCCCTCGCTGCTCAAGTCGTCGGCGCGGCTGTGCCGATCGCACTTCATTCACCAAAACTCGACCGCATTTAGGTTCAAGCACTCGATTATGACATCTAGTTCATCCAAGATTCCGGTTTCAGTTCTCATTCCGGCAAAAGACGAAGAACTTAATCTACCTGCGTGTCTGGCCAGCATTGCCAGGGCGGATGAAGTTTTCATGGTTGATTCCCAAAGTAGCGATCGTACGGTGGAAATTGCCATCAGCACCGGCGCAAAAGTTGTGCAGTTTTACTTTGACAACCGCTGGCCGAAAAAGAAAAATTGGTCATTGGACAATCTGCCCTTTCGCAACGAATGGGTATTAATTGTCGATTGCGACGAGCGCATCCCGCCAGAACTTTGGGACGAAATCGCGCGGGCGATCGAAGACCCCAACTTTGACGGCTACTACCTCAACCGCAAAGTCTTCTTTTTAGGTCAATGGCTGCGTTACGGCGGCCGATATCCCGACTGGAATTTGCGTTTGTTCAAGCATCAAAAAGGCCGTTACGAAAATCTAGGCACTGAATCCGTCCCCAATACTGGCGACAACGAAGTTCACGAACACGTCATTTTAGCTGGTCAAGTCGGCTACTTAAAAAATGACATGATCCACGAGGATTACCGCGATTTATTTCACTGGATAGAACGGCACAACCGATATTCTAATTGGGAAGCTCGTGTTTATTACAATATAATTGAAGGGCGCGACGACAGCGGTACTATTGGCGCTCACTTATTTGGAGATGCAGTGCAGCGAAAACGCTTTCTCAAAAAAGTTTGGGTGCGGCTGCCTTTTAAACCAATGCTCAGATTTATTTTATTTTACTTCATTCAGCTCGGCTTTTTGGATGGAAAAGCTGGCTATATTTATGCAAGGTTATTGAGTCAGTATGAGTATCAAATTAATGCCAAACTTTACGAATTGCGCTGTTGTGGCGGTCAGTTGAATGTGGCAGAATCTCAACCGCCTCTGTCGCCACCAGTAGTTATCAGTCAAGAGACTGAAGTGAAATTGCCGTAATAGTAGGTAGCGGATTTTAACCGCCGATGGCGGCGGATTGATGCAGATGAACGCCGATAAATGTTGATTTGGGTTAAGTGCAATCGCCCTTATTTTATCGAATGGGCGATCGCACTTTTCCTTCCTTTCCTTAAACCAGCAGGAAATTAGCCGATGTAATCGAATTGGCACTCACTCCAATCATCACACCTAACTCCTCTCCGGTCAAGACATTTTTGATCAGAGTTCCCTGAGTATTTTGAGTTATGGCTAACTGACCAAAACTCAAACCGCCGCTTAATCCAATCAAATCTTGACCCACGGTAAAATCAGCGATTATATCAAATCCTTGACCAGCTTTTAAGGCAAAGATATCATTGCCACTACCGCCAATCAAACTATCATTCCCCAAGTCTCCGTAAAGGAGATCATCACCTTTCCCCCCCAGGAGAGTATCATTATCTTCCCCTCCATAAAGAGTATCATTTCCTTCACATCCTCCCAGGATATCGGCTGCTTCGTTACCGCTAATTAAGTCATTACCTTCACCGCCGCAGATAGTATCCGAACCTAACTGTCCAAACAGGTAGTCATCACCTTGACTACCAAGCACGATGTCATTTCCTTTGCCTCCAAATAAGGTGTCATTATCCTTGCCACCATCGATGAAGTCATCATCTTTATTGCCATAAATGATGTCAATACCTTCGCGGCCATGTAACAAGTCATTGCCTTTGCCTCCGAAGATTAAATCGTTGCCCAATTCGCCAAGAACGATGTCGTTTCCTTCATCTCCATAGAGGATGTCGTCACCTTTTCCTCCGGTGATGAAGTCGTTGCCTTGATTGCCATTAAAGATGTCGTTGCTGGCACCACCATATAAGTTGTCATTCCCTGATTTGGCATCGAATATATTGCCGTTGTTAGTGCCGAGAAATTCCTCGTTTTGGGCAGTGCCTATTTGAATGGACGATACACCAAGTATGGTGTTTTCAACTGAGTTAGGTTGGTTTAAGTTGGGATAGGCAATGTCATCGCAGATGCAGTCGTCATTGGGGATGTTGTTGGTTGTTGGTGTTGGCGTTACCGATG
>NZ_JAUBOY010000073.1:22550-24390 GCF_036700465.1 Microcoleus sp. T3_A4
GTGTTACCGATGGCGCGGGTGTTGGCGTTACCGATGGTGTTACCGATGGCGCGGGTGTTGGCGTTACCGATGGTGTTACCGATGGCGCGGGTGTTGGCGTTACCGATGGTGTTGGTGTGGGAGTTAGTGCAGTATTTACAGTCAAATTAACTACACTCGAAGCAGTAGAAGTATTACCCGCAGCATCCTTAGCTGTCGCAGTTAAGGCGTAAGTACCATCAGTTAAAGCCGTTGTCGGTGTAAAAGTCCAATTTCCCGAAGCATCCGCCGTAGCAGTACCCAAAGAAGTTGTACCTTGTAAAATGTTAACGGTACTATTAGCTTCAGCAGTTCCCGTCACAGTCGGAGTGCCAGTGGCTGTTGTGCCAGCGGCTGTTGTAATGGTGGGTACTGTGGGTGCAACAGTGTCTACGATGAGACTAACTACACTCGAAGCAGTAGAAGTATTACCCGCAGCATCCTTAGCTGTCGCAGTTAAGGCGTAAGTACCATCAGTTAAAGCTGTCTGGGGGGTAAATGTCCAATTCCCAGAGGCATCAGTAGTCGCAGTACCCAGAGAAGTTGTGCCTTGTAAAATGTTAACGGTACTATTAGGTTCGGCAGTTCCCGTCACAGTCGGAGTGGCATCGTTTGTTGTACCAGCGGCAGTAGTGATTGTAGGTACTGTCGATGCTGTGGCATCGATTGTGAGATTAACTGGAGTTGAAGCCCCAGAAACATTACCCGCAGCATCCTTAGCTGTAGCAGTGAAGGCATAAGTGCCATCGGCTAAAGCTGTCGTGGGGGTAAATGTCCAGTTACCATCCGCATCCGCTGTGGCAGTACCTAGTGCAGTTGTGCCTTGTAAGATGTTCACGGTACTGTTCGGTTCTGCCTTACCCGCGATCGCGCCTTTGGTACTCCCAGAAGTTGTGATTGTAGGGGCTGTGGATGCTGTGGCATCGATTGTCAGATTAACTGGAGTTGAAGCCCCAGAAACATTACCCGCAGCATCCTTAGCTGTAGCAGTGAAGGCATAAGTGCCATCGGCTAAAGCTGTCGTGGGGGTAAATGTCCAGTTACCATCCGCATCCGCTGTGGCAGTACCCAAAGGCGTTGTGCCTTGTAAGATGTTCACGGTACTGTTCGGTTCTGCCGTACCCGCGATCGCGCCTTTGGTACTCCCAGAAGTTGTGATCGTGGGGGCTGTGGATGCTGTGGCATCGATTGTCAGATTAACTGGAGTTGAAGCCCCAGAAATATTACCCGCAGCATCCTTAGCTGTAGCAGTGAAGGCATAAGTGCCATCGGCTAAAGCTGTCGTGGGGGTAAATGTCCAGTTACCATCCGCATCCGCTGTGGCAGTACCCAAAGGCGTTGTGCCTTGTAAGATGTTCACGGTACTGTTCGGTTCTGCCGTACCCGCGATCGCGCCTTTGGTACTCCCAGAAGTTGTGATCGTGGGGGCTGTGGATGCTGTGGCATCGATTGTCAGATTAACTGGAGTTGAAGCCCCAGAAATATTACCCGCAGCATCCTTAGCTGTAGCAGTGAAGGCATAAGTGCCATCGGCTAAAGCTGTCGGGGGTGTAAATGTCCAGTTTCCCGAAGCATCCGCTGTGGCAGTACCCAAAGGCGTTGTGCCTTGTAAGATGTTAACTGTACTATTGGCTTCAGCGGTTCCCGCCAGAGTGGGAGTAGAATCGTTAGTTGTGCCGGCGGTAGTAGTAATACTGGGTACGCTGGATGCTGTGGCATCGATTGTCAGATTAACTGGAGTTGAAGCCCCAGAAATATTACCCGCAGCATCCTTAGCTGTAGCAGTGAAGGCATAAGTGCCATCGGCTAAAGCTGTCGGGGG